>JBFHFW010000169.1:0-3552 GCA_041583395.1 Alphaproteobacteria bacterium | reverse complement strand
GTACAATTCAAAGACTTCTCTTATACAGAACATGTCGATCGCATCGCCCGACCAACAGGGTTTGGTTACAATGGCAGCTTAAAATTTTGTGGCAAACTGGACATTGGTGGCGGACGGAAAGTTCCTTTTGAAATTCAAGTTATGCATGAAGCCATGTTTGAAATCGATAAAGAAAGCCACCTACTTTATGAGCAAGTCCGTCCCTATATTGATAAAGCTGAAAAAGCTCATAGCTGGGCAGATGAGGAAGAACGCTCTTCTTTACACGCAGATACATGCATTGTTCCAGCGCAAACCATTCTCAAACGAGCAAAAAAACAGCACCGTTCCCTAACATTTGAAGAACAAGACGAGGTTAACCGCCTGACTTTTACCCGTAAAGGGGCACCGCTGAAGCTACATGACTGGAAAAAAGTTAAAGCTGCACGCTATGCGAATATAGCACTCTATGATGCTCAGGCATGGAAACATGGCTTGATGGGGTTACGTGATCCAAATCATGTTCCTGATTTCTCACTTCAAAATGCCAGATCTGCTACAACACTGGAATTTGAACGTGATGCCTCATACTTATTGTATAAACAGGCACAGATAATTAAAGAACGCGCTACAAATCTAGGGCGCCCTCTGAGTGATTTTGAACGCAATGAAATTGCCGTTATAATTGAAGCCGTAGCTTTACTTAGCAAAAATGACTCGCAAAAAATCTACAATTTATATCTGCAAGAATATCCGGATTTACCTGTTAAACCGGGTAAAAAAGCCACGACCAGCAATGATCAAAAAATCCATTATCCTATCTATCCTCTAGATGGTCAGCAGCCCAATTAAGCCAATTTTTTCTCGATCGCTTCAACCGCATCATTGGCCGCATCTGCGTTGGGGCCACCAGCTTGTGCCATGTCGGGGCGACCGCCGCCGCCTTTGCCGCCCAAAGCTTCTGCACCTACGCGCACCAAATCAACCGCACTGATTTTATCGGTGAGGTCTTCAGTGACCGCCACCACAATCGAGGCCTTGCCTTCATTCGTGGCCACCAGTGCAATCACGCCCGATCCCAATTTGGCCTTGAGATCATCGGCCATGGGTTTGAGGTCTTTTGGGGGGAAGCCGTCAAGGACTTTACCTGCAAACTTCAAGCCATCAATGTCTTTCACGTCATCATCCGCATTGCCCGCACCGGCACCGCCTGTAGCGATTTGACGGCGCAGATCGGAGATTTCTTTTTCCATTCGCTTGCGCTCGGCCAGCAAGCTCTCAACCCGCGTAGGCACATCGGAAACAGAACCTTTGAGCGTTGCAGCAATATCTTGCAAAGCTTTATCCTGTGCATTGAGATAAGCCAGCGCATGACGCCCTGTGAGAGCTTCCACGCGGCGAATACCGGACGACAGCGCGCCCTCGGACACAATCTTGAACAAGCCGATATCGCCTGTCCGCTTAACATGTGTGCCGCCGCAAAGCTCGACAGAAAACGGCTTGTTGGCGCCCTCTTCCTGCGTCCCCATCGTGACCACGCGCACCTCATCGTCATATTTCTCGCCGAAAAGCGCCATCGCACCACTATCACGAGCTTCATCCAGTCCCATCAAGCGTGTGACCACGGGCGTATTGGCACGGATTTGCGCATTAACGATGTCCTCGACAGATGCAATTTCATCAGCCGTCATGGCCTTGGTATGCGAGATATCAAAGCGCGTACGCTTGTCATCTTGCAGCGAACCTTTTTGCGAGACATGCTCACCCAGCACACGGCGCAAGGCCTCATGCAATAAATGTGTGACCGAGTGGTTCGAGCGGATATCGCTGCGGCGCGCATGGTCGACAATCATTTCCACCGCATCACCGACTTTAAGCGCGCCCTTGGTGCATGTCACCTTATGCGCATGCAAAGCACCCAGCATCTTTTTGGTGTCGCTCGCATCCAATGTTGCCATTTGTGTGCTCAATACACCGCTATCACCGACCTGACCACCGCTTTCGGCGTAAAATGGCGTCTGATTGGTCAAGACAAATCCTTCCTCACCCTCTTGCAGGGCATCAACACGCGCACCGTCTTTGATAATCGCTTTAACCACGGCCTCGGCTTTTTCAACTTCATAGCCCAAAAACTCGGTCGCGCCTTGTTCTTCGAGCACGTCAAACCAGATTTTTTCATCGGCCACATCGCCCGATCCCGCCCATGCGGCGCGGGCTTTGGCTTTTTGTTCTGCCATACAGGCATCAAAGCCTTCTGTGTCCACAGTGATATTTTGGGCTTTCAGCGCATCTTGTGTCAGATCCAAAGGAAAACCAAATGTATCATAAAGCTTAAAGGCCACATCACCGGCCAGCGTTCCGCCCTCGCCAAGATTGGCAGTTTCTTCATCCAAAATCTTAAGGCCTTTATCCAAAGTGCGCTTAAACTTTTCCTCTTCGGAACGTAGCGTTTCGGTAATAAGGGCGCTGGCACGGCCAAGCTCGGGATAGGCTTCGCCCATTTTGCTTTGCAGCGTGGGGAAGAGCTTATACATCAATGGCTCTTGCGCGCCCAGCAAATGCGCATGACGCATCCCGCGGCGCATAATCCGGCGCAGCACATAACCGCGCCCCTCGTTCGATGGCATCACACCATCAGCCATCAGAAAGCTCGCCGCACGTAGATGGTCGGCAATCACTTTGTGGGAAGCTGCATGCTCGCCATCTTTTGCAATGCCCGTCAGATCAGCACTATGGTTCATCAAATCCTGGAAGATATCGATATCATAGTTGTTATGGCTGCCCATCAAAGTCGCGGCAATACGCTCTAGCCCCATGCCAGTATCAACACTTTGCGCAGGCAAATCGATCAATGTATCGGCGTCAATTTGCTCATATTGCATGAAGACGTTATTCCAGATCTCGATAAAGCGGTCGCCATCTTCTTCCGGTGAGCCCGGAGGGCCACCCCAGATATGATCACCGTGGTCATAAAAAATCTCGGTACATGATCCGCAAGGCCCTGTATCACCCATGCGCCAGAAATTATCATCGGTAGGAATGCGGATAATTTTGCTGTCGTGGAATCCTGTGACTTTCTTCCAGATATCAAAGGCTTCGTCATCGGTGTGATAAATGGTCACACACATTTTCTCGGGATTGATCCCGAAATTCTTGGTCAGAAGCTCCCACGCCATCGCAATGGCATCATCCTTGAAATAATCCCCGAAGGAGAAATTCCCCAGCATCTCGAAAAACGTATGGTGGCGCGCGGTATAGCCGACATTTTCAAGGTCGTTATGCTTCCCGCCTGCACGCACGCATTTTTGAGAGGTCGTCGCACGGCTGTAATCGCGGTGCTCGGCACCGGTGAAGACATTTTTGAACTGCACCATACCCGCATTGGTGAACATCAATGTTGGATCGTTATGCGGCACCAGCGAGGAGGACTCAACAATCGTGTGGCCTTTGCCTTCAAAATAACCTAGGAATTCTTTGCGGATGTCATTGACGGTCTTCATATCTTCGCTCTATTGTTTTTCAAAACTGAAGGAGTATTTATGCAGGAATTTATAGAGCTTGCCAATAGCCTAG
>JBFHFW010000168.1:0-3559 GCA_041583395.1 Alphaproteobacteria bacterium | reverse complement strand
GCTTGGCTTTGGTTATCAGCGTAGAGATATTCGGACTGTCAGGCATATTAAGGCTTGTACTATGCAATTAAAAAAGCCCCACTTCCTGTTTGATTAAGATTTTATCTTCCAAACTCATACCTCCATTGTAGCGTATTTTGTGGTGCCGTCAAAGTTTATAAAAGGGGTGTTGCGTTAAGTATTTGATTTGTTACGAATATTCGTTGATGAGATTGCCAGCATTTTCTTTTGCATGATCCAGTATGTTCGCTGGGAATCGAGGGATTGCCGTCCTGTGCGTTGTGTAACGACGTGTTTTTGTTGTGAGAGCATGCGCGCAGGGCAGTTTTTAGCCAGCGTGCTGGCAGGGGGGCGTGCAAAATGAGCCATGGGCACCATGGATAAGAGTTCTTTCCATTTGCTCCAATGGTGGAGTTCATGGGCGTTATCCATGCCCGTGATCCAGATAAACTCGGTCTGGCTAAAGCGCGATTTAAGGGCGCGCATTGTGTCGACACTTTTGCGTGTGCCTAAATCCTTTTCAAGTGCCGAGATAATGATTTGCGGATGTTGCGCTATATTTTCACAGAGCTCCATGCGCTGCTGCAGAGGAAGGGGTTGTATGTCTTTTAATGGGTTTTGTGGCGTGACAAGCCACCAGACACAATCAAGCTCGAGGGATTGTAGAGCCGAGAGGCTGATATGGACATGCCCGGCATGGGGCGGGTTAAATGAGCCACCCAGCAGTCCAACCCGCTTTCCGCGCCAGCGCGCACCGTCTAATAAATGAGGGGGGGAGAGTATGACCATGGTAACAATTATAACTGCTTTTTTTATAAATCTATAGGAAGAACTTTTTTCTTGACATATTTTTTTTTGCGCTTAGTTTGCGCAAATACGTTTAATTAATATACATAAATAAGGACTTCTTATGATTAATGATCTTAAATTGCAAAATGAAATACGTCGAAAACATGGTGTTGACCAGGTCAACAATGCAGAAATTATGAGGGAGCTGGCTGGTGGCCTAATCCGTGAATTTAGAAGTAATGCAGAAAACTTGAGCGTGAATGATAAAGCTCAGATGCTAACAGCTCTGGCAGCAGCCCATGAGTATCTTCCAAAGGAACAAGAGCCAGATTTAAGAATACCACTTTTGTCAGCTGGTTAAGGACGGGTTTGCCCGCTTCCATGAACAAGATACTTGTAGGAGCATAGCTGTTCAAGCCCCACGGGCCCGCGGGCATGCATTTTACCTGTGGCAATGCCAATCTCTGCACCCATGCCGAACTCACCACCATCGGCGAATTGGGTGGAGGTATTATGCATGACAATGCCGCTATCGACGCAGGCTTGGAAGGCAGCAACGGCCTTTGGGTCTTCGGCCAAGATGCTATCTGTATGATGTGAGCCGTATTTCGCAATATGATCAATCGCGCCTTGCACGCCCTCAACATGTTTTACACTGATCTTTGCGGCGAGATATTCCGTGCGCCAGTCTTCTTCTGTGGCTTTGTCTTCGGTGATGATCTCACAACCCGCCGCCTCAAGCGTATCAAGCACATCTTTTTCAATCTCAGGCGCTAGGCTTTTATCCAGCAGCAGTGTTTCTGCCGCGCCACAAATCCCTGTGCGGCGCATTTTGGCGTTGAGTGTGACTTCACGCGCGATTTTTGGATCAACCGAAGCATCGATATAGATATGGCAGAGTCCCTCAAGATGCCCGAATACAGGCATGCGCGCTTCATTCATCACACGCTCGATCAGGCCTTTACCCCCGCGCGGGATCATCACATCAATTGTGTCAGCCGCGCGCAGCATAGCACCCACGGCTTCACGATCAGGAATAGGGATCATAGACACGGCAGCTTTGGGCAGGTTTTGGGCTTCTAATGCCTGTTGGATCAGCTTGTGCAAGGCCAGCGAGCTATGCAGGCTTTCCGATCCGCCGCGCAAGATGACTGCATTGCGCGCTTTTAAACAAAGCGCAGAGGCATCAATGGTGACATTGGGGCGGGACTCATAGATCATGCCGAGCACGCCAATGGGGACAGAGATTTTATCAATCTTAAGACCATTGGGGCGTGTGGTGCTGGAGAGGATTTTCCCGACAGGATCAGGCAGGTCACGCACAGTTTCCAAGCCTTGTGCCATGGCTTCAATGCGTTCGGGGGTGAGGCGCAAGCGGTCAATCAGCGCATCGCTGAGACCGCGTTGTTCGGCTTTTTCAATGTCCTTTTGGTTGGCGCTGAGGATAGTTTCTGTGTTTGCGCGCAAAGCGTTGGCCATAGCCTCAAGCGCATCATTGATTTGTGCGGTGGTTGTCTGGGATAGGATGCGTGATGCCGCTTTGGCATCACATCCGAGTTGATCAACAATGTCTTGTGGAGACGCCACGGCGGCTTAGCCTATGTTTTTTGAAAGGTTCTTGATGGATTGATCAACAAGATTTTCATTGGCTTTTTTATCCAGCTTTTCAGCGATAATTTCACGTGTTGCATTAATAGCAAGATTAGCAGCGTGTTGTTGGATTTGCGCAATAGCGGTACTTTTCATGCGTTCAATGCGCTCTTCAAGCTGTTTTTCCCGGCGTTTCATTTGTACTTTAAGTTCGGCTTCGGCATCTTTGCGGATGACCTCGGCATGTTTTTCGGCATTCGCAACAATTTCAGCAGCTTCTTGAACGGCGTTGCGGTGTTTGCGTTGGTACTGCGCAAGGAGCTCTTGTGCCTCTGTACGCAGGTTTTCAGCAGTTTCAATTTCTTGTTTGATCGTATTAATGCGTGAATCAAGGAGCGATGTAAAAGCATCTTTTCCTTTGCTCCATACGATGTAGGCAAAGATTAGAAATGAGAAACCAACCCACAGATTCGTGTCATGTGTAAGAATATCCATCATAACTTAGGCAGCCTTTTTATTAATGTTTTTTACAACGTCTTTTGCCAGTTTCACGTCGGTGCTAATGCCAATGATTTTTTCGGCGGCTTCTGCGGCGACTTCGGCGGCAATCGTTGTCATGTCATCCATTGCTTGTGCAGTGGCTTCGGCAATCTCTTTTTCGGTGTTGCGAACATCACGCATAGAACGCTCAAGAAACGATTCTTGCTTCTTTGCCGTCTTTGCCTGAATTTTGTCCGCAACAGATGCAAAGAGATCTGTTGATTTGTTGCGGGCTTCGCGCAAGGCTTCCTCATAAGCGGCATGAACGGACTCAGCCTCTTCTTTGAGGTGGTGCGCCGCGTTGAGATCATCATTAATACTTTCGCGACGTGCCTCAATAATACCGGAGAGCTCTGGCAGAATTTTCTTACCGAATGTCACATACAGGGCAACAAAGGTAATGGCCAGCCAAAACATCTGGGAAGCAAACCATTCTGGATCTAGTTGAGGCATGCCTGCAGAGGATGCTTCTGCATGAACCGCGTCAGCATGGCTGTCGCCGTGATGTGTGTTTTCGCCAGCAAAAGCTCCGCTCGTTTGAAAAGCAAGGAGCGAAGCCTGTGCACCGAAAAACATGTGTAGAGCTCTACGCATTATTGTTTTCTCTCTATTATCTTGGTCGTCTTAGAATACGAAGAGG
>JBFHFW010000167.1:0-3580 GCA_041583395.1 Alphaproteobacteria bacterium | reverse complement strand
GTTATTTATAACCTGAGGGCGTAATTTCTTACGGATATCCATCGTGTCTTTCAGGCCAGAAGAGACAATAATGAGCTTCATGCGGCTGTTAAGGTCTGTGCTGGTGATTGCATCTTCGTTGACAACGGCAACGATATTACCCGCATATGCTTTGAGAGGGAGCACGTGCATCATTGTGATGATGGCCAAAAAGAGAGTTAAAATACGCATTGATATATCCTCGTTTTCCTTAGAGAACCGGAGATTAGCACAGAGTTTTTTATTCTGCAAATTTTCCACCCGGGCGATAGCGTTCAAGGTAGGTTGGTAAGATTAAATCCATGCTTGTGGGGTTTATACCGAGTGCCTTAAATCCTTGAGAGTCTTCGGAAATAATTGAATCTGTTTTTAGCGATTCAACTTGATCCATCGTCAACAGCGGGTTTGGCAGGATACCAAGAAATGCACCTTCGACTTTCGCCAGTGAAAAGGGCAGGTAAACCATGCATCTTTTGCGGCGTGTTTCTTTGAATAGACGCTCGTAGATTTCACGGAAGTTCACAATATCCGGTCCGCCGAGTTCATAAACTTGCCCTTTATGTTGGGCATCACCTGTTAAGGCGCTCAGGACAGCATCGGCAACATCACCGACATAAACGGGCTGGAAGCGGGTTTTGCCGCCGCCGATCAGCGGGAGTGCCGGCATCAGCATGGAGAGTGATGCAAATTTATTGAAGAAGTTATCATCCGCACCGAACATTACAGAGGGGCGCAGGATTGTTGCATCCTGGAAGGCTTCACGCACGGCACGTTCGCCCTCGCGCTTGGTTTGGGCGTAATGCGATTTGCTGTGTTGGATGCCGAGTGCGGAGATATGAACAAGGCGTTTGACCTTGGCAACCGCACAGGCGGTAGCAATGTTTTGAGCAACTTCGACATGGGTGTGTTGAAAGCTTTGTTTTTTGCCACGCTCGAACAAGATGCCGATGCAATTGACAACGTAATCGGCTCCTTCGACAAGGCGGGCGATGCTGTCATAGTCATTATAATCACATGATACGGGCACGATTTGTCCGATGTGACCGCATGGTTTCAGGAAATAGGCTCTTTCTGCTGCGCGTGTGGCGACACGTACTTGTATATCTTGTTTGGCCAGTTCTCGCACAATTTGCCGCCCTAAAAATCCTGTGCCGCCGAAGACAACTGCTATTTTATTTTTCATCGCTTAAGCCCTTTTGAATGAAATATGTTGTTTGGAAAATTTATGGTGTTCGTACCTTTGTGTCCAGCTTTTTAAATAGTCGCCCGGGTTTAATTGGTTCTGCATACGATAATGCCTATTTTCGCTTATTTGTGGTGTTTTTTTGATCTTAGCATAATGCTAGAGGGGTGTTTTTTGGGATAAGGGATAATTTAAAGTTGTGTATTTTGTGTTTTATCAGATAAAAGTTGAAGGGGGGCGTAGATTAATGAACTGCCTAAAATTATTATTATGCACTGTTTTTATAACGCTTTTTGGCATTTTATCCCCTGCCCGTGCTGCTTACACCGATGAGGATATTGATGCATTGTTGGGGCTTGATATCCAGGAGCTGGTGAAAATAACAGTGGCGTCCAAAAAGGAAGAAACACTTCGCGAAGCCCCGTCGGTTGTCAGTGTTGTGACTGCTGATGATATCAAAAAATATGGCTATGTGAACCTGATGGATGTTTTTAGCCGAACGCCGAGTTTGCAAGCGTTTGGTTCTGGAGCTATTCCTTATGGAGGATTTTCTGTACGTGGGCAGGCTAACACAACGGTTTTAAATCGGACTTTAATTTTAATTAATGGGCGACCTTATAGAGAATCCCAAGCAGGAGGAGCAAGTGCTCCACTTATACAGACATTTCCGGTTAGTGCTATTGAGCGTTTGGAATTTATTCGGGGTCCGGGATCTGTTTTATATGGATCGGGTGCTTTTTCAAGCGTAGTGAATATTGTCACAAAAAAGGCGGAAACAGAGGGCGGATCAGCCGCAATTTCAGGCACATTCGGCAGCTTCGAGCGTCGGGACATCGAAGGTCATATGGCGTATTCAAGCTCTGATAATGGCCTGAGCGTTAGAGCTTCTTTAAGAGCTCCAAAAACGCAAGGGTGGGAATTTTCAGCGACAGATCTTGGCAATACATTTGGTCAATATGATATGAAAGAGAACGGCTATGGGATGATTTTAAATGCCGCCTATAAAAATTTAACTTTGGATATATCAAGTACTTACTATAGGGAAAACCATTGGGGAGCGTTTCAGGTCTTTCCTAATGAAATTGGTTTAACACATCACCATTTCATTGATTTGGGCTATCAACATGATTTGAATCAAGATTGGCGTATGAATTTCAATGTGACGCATAATGATGATGAGGGGACGTATAAATCTGCGGCAGAGTTTATCGGTGATAACACATCGAAGGATACATTGTTTGAGGCCAATATTCAGGGGGATTTCCATGATCAAGCAAGTATGATTTTCGGGGTAGCCTTTGAAGCAAAAGATGGTGAGACATCCAGCATTGATTATCAGACTAATTTTACTCAGTTGTATACACAATTTGATTACTGGCTACGCCCTTGGTTAAAGCTGGTGGGCGGATTGCAGGCGAACCAACCCAAAGGGCTTAAACGTGATTATTCTCCACGAGCAGCTATTATTACGTTGTTGGATGATCACTGGACAGGGAAGCTCATGTATGGCGAGGCATTTCGGGCTGCCAATGCTTTGGAGCGTTTTATTCTTGTTCCGGGAGTTCTTTTGGGTAACCCGAATTTGCAGCCAGAGCGCATTAAAACGCTAGAGGCGCAACTTATTTATGAGGACGACAAGCAAAGCGCAGCTGTTACCCTTTATCATAGTCGGATGCTTGATATTATTGCTCAGGAATTGGTAGGAGGTACTTTTAATTACGTAACACAAGAAGCCAAAGAAAGGTATAAGGGGGTAGAATTTGAGTTTGAACGAAAATTTGACTATAATTGGACAATAGAGGGATCATTACTTTATCACAGGATGATTAATTCACTCGGGCAAAAAAACCGTCATCATACCCCTAATATCATGGCTAAAGCAGGCGTACATTATGATTCACTTAAAGGGTGGGATGTTGGCGTTTTTGATGCTTATTATGGCGCACCCGAGGATATGCATAATTTTAAATCCGGTGTATTAAAAGTAAATCCGGCACCTGATGCTTATCATATGCTAACGGCAAATTTGAACATTGATATCCCGCAGTTGATCAATAAAAAAGGACAAATGCCGGTTATGAGTTTTGCCCTTTTTGGTGAAAATTTGCTGGATCAGGATATTGATTACCCCGAAACGGCACTTGCGACCATAAACTCACTTCCTATAGAGGGGGGGAGAGCCGTTTATGGCCGTTTGACCATTAAGTTTTGATCTGCCACAGCTTTTAACTCTGTATTGATTGATGTCGACAAAGTGTTTGTGCGCTTTGAATCTATATCTGGTGGGAACCTTTTAGAGAGGGACTCGTGCCTCTATAATTTGTGACCATGTTCCCTGTTTTATGTATGTTTCTGGATTTTTAGGGTCTCCTTGCAGAC
>JBFHFW010000166.1:0-3587 GCA_041583395.1 Alphaproteobacteria bacterium | reverse complement strand
TGCCTGCGGAAACGGGGAGCTTTTTGGCCCGGGTAATGCGCAGCTTCCAGTGCCTCCGATGCTGATGTTTGATCGCATCACATCTGTGACAGCCGATGGTGGTGCGTTTGGCAAAGGGCAAATCGTTGCCGAGTTCGATATCAATCCCGATATCTGGTTTTTTGAGTGTCACTTCCCCGGCGATCCGGTGATGCCCGGCTGCTTGGGCTTGGATGCTTTGTGGCAGCTCACAGGATTTTTCCTCGGCTGGACAGGAGCGCCGGGATCAGGCCGCGCGCTTGGCTTGGGTGGCTTGAAGTTGACAGGGCAGGTCACGCCTAAAACAAAGCTCGTGAAATATGTTGTGGACATGAAGCGTGTTGTAAATTCCAAGCTCGTGCTTGGTGTCGCAGACGGTAAAATGTACGCCGATGGTGAGCTTGTTTATGAAGCCGAAGGTCTTAAAGTCGGCTTGTTTGATAATTCTGCAGCATAAGTAAGGATAAAAGATCATGAAACGCGTTGTCATCACCGGCATGGGGATTGTCTCATGTATCGGAAATAACAAGGAAGAAGTGCTGGAAAGCCTGAAAGCGGGTAAGTCCGGCATCAAGTTTAATCAGGAATATGCTGATATGGGCTTTCGCTCGCAAGTCTCCGGCAAGCCTGATATAGAGCTTGCTGAAGTGATTGATAAGCGCTTGTGGCGTTTTATGGGTGATGCCGCGGGTTATGTGCATTTATCTATGGAGCAAGCTATTGCCGATGCGGGCTTAAGCGAGGATATGATTTCCAATCCGCGCACGGGGATTATTGTCGGCTCCGGTGGGCCTTCGACCCGTAATCAGGTATTGGCTGCTGACATTACACGTGAAAAAGGATCGCCCAAGCGTATAGGGCCGTTTGCTGTGCCGAAATGTATGTCCTCGACAACATCGGCAACAGCGGCAACCAATTTTAAAATCAAGGGCGTGAATTATTCCATCACTTCGGCTTGTTCAACCTCGGCGCATTGTATTGGCTCCGCGGCCGAGCAAATCCAGTGGGGTAAGCAGGACGTGATGTTTGCCGGCGGTGGCGAGGAGCTCGATTGGGCGCTGTCTGCTTTGTTTGATGCGATGGGCGCAATGTCTTCCAAATATAATGATGCACCGGAAACAGCTGCACGGGCTTATGACGCCAACCGCGATGGCTTTGTGATCGGCTCTGGTGGTGGAATTGTGGTGCTTGAGGAGCTTGAGCATGCCAAAGCGCGCGGTGCAAAGATCTATGCCGAGATCACAGGTTACGGCGCAACCTCTGACGGGCACGATATGGTGGCACCGTCTGGTGAGGGGGGCGAGCGTGCGATGCGTGTAGCGCTCGAAACTGTTAAAGGCTCTGTGACTTATATCAATACGCACGGCACCTCAACACCTGTGGGGGATATTGGCGAGATTGATGCGATTAAACGCGTATGGAATGAGCGTGAAGAGGGTATTCCGCATATCTCTGCAACAAAATCCATGACAGGGCATTCTCTTGGGGCAACAGGCGTGCAAGAAGCGATTTATAGCTTGCTCATGATGGAGCATAATTTTGTCGCGCCATCCATTAATATTCAGGATCTTGATCCGGGTGCGGAAGGCATGCCGATTGCGCGCAGCCGAGTTGATAATGTGGATCACAAGACTGTGATCTCTAATAGTTTTGGCTTCGGTGGTACGAACTGCTGTCTCGCCATGAGTAAATTTGAAGGATAAAACGCGATGGGTGATTTGATGAAAGGCCAAAAAGGCCTCGTAATGGGTGTTGCGAACGAGAAATCAATCGCTTGGGGTATGGCGAAAGCCTTGCATGAGCATGGCGCGGAAATGGCCTTTACCTATCAGGGTGAAGCGTTTGGTAAGCGTGTGAAGCCTCTGGCGGAAACTGTAGGCTCCAAAATCCTGATTGATTGTGATGTCACGAAAGAAGAAGATCTTGATCGCGTCTTTGCAACGCTTGAAAAAGAGTGGGGAGAGCTGGATTTTGTAATCCACGCGATTGCTTACTCCGATAAAAACGAGCTTCAGGGGCGCTATGTTGATACGACGCTGGGCAATTTCCTGACCTCGATGCATATCTCTTGTTATTCCTTTACATCCGTGATGCGTCGCGCGCGTAAGCTGATGAAAAATGGTGGCAGCGCTGTCACGTTGTCTTATTATGGCGCAGAAAAAGTGATGCCGAACTATAACGTGATGGGTGTGGCTAAGGCCGCTCTTGAGGCTTCAGTCCGCTATCTGGCGGCTGATCTGGGTTCCGAGAATATCCGTGTGAATGCAATCTCCGCAGGACCTATGCGGACGCTGGCTGGCGCTGTGATTGGCGGTGCGCGCAAGACTTTCAAATATTCCGTGGCGACATCGCCATTGAAGCGCCCTGTTGACTTGGAGGAACTTGGCGGTACAGGTCTTTATCTGCTCTCAAAACTATCCAACGCGGTCACAGGCGAGATCCACTATGTTGATTGCGGCTACAACGCCATGGGCATGCCGCCGCACGATGCTTTGGATGAAGTGGCGGGTTAATAAATAAACGCACCGAATCTTAAATACGGTGCGCTCACTGTTTGTCATGCTATCTTTAAGAACTTACTTGATTTCAAATCTAGAGTCGTATCCGTTACTGCCTTGGTGATGGACATCACAATATGCCAGGTTATTATTAATGAGGAGGTGGTTTGGTCTTACAGTCCATTTGCCCGCATCTTGGCCTTTTTTATCTTGGAAAGTGCCATCTGTCTGTTCTTGCAGGTTGTTAAATATATAGCGGGCATTACCTGTTTCAGTATCAATAATTTTTGCACTGACGGGTTTACCATCAACTTTTTGGACGCTACAGGTGGCTTCATTAGGGTTAATAGTCTCCGGCACTTGTTCAGGTAAGTAGGGGGTTATAACAAATGCTGCCACTCCACCAATGGCGCAAGATAAAAAGGCTGCTTTTGGAGATACTCTCGCCTCAGGGGGGATTTTTAGTAAAGACATCATGTGGATCATGTTATAATTCTCTCTTATTCAAGATATTGATTTGGAGAGATTTAGCATAGTCCTAAAAGGGAAACAATAAAAATATGTTAATGCAGGCTTAGCACAGCATCTGCAATCACATCAGGTTCATCCGAGAAAAATCCACTCACACCCCAGCTTTGAAGCATTTGGGCTTGGGTTGGATCATTGATGGTGTAGGCAAGGGCGGTGTAGCCGTGCCCTATGATATCTTTCACATCTTGTTCCGACATTGTGTTGCCATCAATATTCACCGTTGAAACTTCAAGATATTGTGCAATTTTATCCCAGTTTTCAGGCAAGCTATCTCCTTCAAGGCATAGGCCGCGTGCCCAATCAGCGGCTAGATCATGCGCCGTTGCTAAGGCCACTTCTGAAAAGCTGGAGATCAGCAGGTTCTGGTGGTCATCCCAATATTGGGAGAGAATATCGAGGGCAATTTTAGCCGTTTCCACTTCACGACCGGGGCAAGGCTTGATCTCTAGATTAAGACCAAGGTCACGCTCGATAATCACCTCAATGGCTTCTTCAAGTGTAGGGATTTTGACGCCGCTAAAGCTATCGGCAAAGTGATAG
>JBFHFW010000165.1:0-3613 GCA_041583395.1 Alphaproteobacteria bacterium | reverse complement strand
TTCCCGGCGCTTTTCCTGCTCGGCAGGGGTGAGGGCGTTCATGGCTTTGATTTCTCCGTCCGGCGAGAGCCATTCAAAGCTGAAGACAGAGGTTTTCCAGCTTTGTACAACAGCCGCAAGTGTAACATGGATCGTTATAAACTGGTCGTCGCGATCTTTGACATTGGTGTTAGGTGTAAATTTTATATCTGTATGATGTGTCATTTTGCGTATTTTTAAACTGTATTTTCGTTATCCGGATCGTTATAAGATAATGGATAGATGATAAAAATTCGTAAAGGGATTATAGCTATGACCGCGGACGCGATATCTCATGATAGCACACAAGAAGTGATTATTGTTGAAAATGATGCAGATGAAGTGCGTTGTGATGGCGGCGGTGGTGCGCTTGGGCACCCGCGCGTGTGGTATAGCTTTGATGGCGCGGATCAGGTCGAATGTGGCTATTGTGACCGCCTGTTTGTGAAGAAGCGCGCAGCGAAGTAGCACTAAAAGCTTTACGCTATTTCTTGAAATTTTCTCTATAAAGCCTTAATATTATAGATGAGTGGTGCTGCCGATGTGGGCTGCTCATTATAGTTTACTTGCTCAATTTTAGAGGAGTTTTATGAGATGACGAGTGGTCGTTTGACATTATTTGATAGCCCCATGTTTTTAGGGTTTGATCAATTTGAAGAAACTATTAACCGTATGCGCAAAGCTGGCGCGGAAGGTTATCCCCCTTATAATATTGAACAAATCGGTGAAAAAGGCCTGCGGATTACGCTGGCGGTGGCTGGTTTTTCCATGGATGAGCTGGATGTCGAGATCGAGCATAACCAGCTGACCATCCGCGGCAAACAGATCGAGGATGGAGAGCGCATCTATATTCATCGCGGGATTGCTGCGCGCCAGTTTCAAAAGAGCTTTGTGCTTGCCGATGGGATCGAAGTCCAAGGTGCGGATCTGGATAATGGCTTATTGCACATCGATTTATTGCAGGTTGTACCGGAATCTAACGCGCAAAAAGTTCCGATTAAAAACCGTAATCAAAAACACCCCACAGGGCCAAAGGCTATTGCCCTTGATCCTGTTGAGGGGAAATAGCTTTTTAAACTCGTTCGGCCTGTCCGCCGTCGAAACTTTGGACGAGGACATTGCGTTTTCCTACGGCATTGGCGGGGGAGACAACGCCTTGGCGTTCCATTTCCTCAATAATGCGCGCGGCGCGGTTATAGCCGATTTGTAAGTGACGCTGGATAAAGCTGGTGGAGGCTTTGCCCTCGCGTGCGATGATGGCCACGGCCTCATCATAAAGCTCATCAACTTTTTCACCACCTGATCCGCTGCCATCACCGAACATGGCGTTCATCACTTCGTTATCGCCGAAATCACCATCGCCGGATGTAATGGTATCGATATAGGTCGGCTCGCCTTGGGCTTTAAGGGTATTAACCACTTTTTCAACGTCTGTATCGCTGACGAAGGGGCCATGAACGCGGGTAATGCGCCCACCCGGTGCCATATAGAGCATATCACCCATGCCAAGGAGTTGCTCGGCACCGCCGTCGCCCAAAATAGTGCGGCTGTCGATTTTTGATGTGACCTGGAAGGAAATACGGGTCGGGAAGTTGGCTTTGACCACGCCCGTAATAACGTCAACGGAGGGGCGCTGCGTTGCCATGATCAGGTGAATACCCGCCGCACGTGCCATTTGTGCAAGGCGCTGGATCGCGTTTTCGACATCTTTACCCGCAACCAGCATGAGGTCAGCAAATTCATCGACAACGACCACGATATAGGGCAGCTCGACCAGCTCCATCTCGCGCTCTTCAAAGGTGGGTTTGCCATCCTCGGGGTTAAAGCCTGTTTGCACTTTGTGCATGATGGTCTCACCCTTTTTGATGGCTTCGCGGATGCGCTCGTTATAGCCTTCGATATTGCGTACTCCGAGCTTTGACATGGCGCGGTAGCGTTCTTCCATTTCCTGTACTGTCCATTTAAGGGCAACGACTGCTTTACCGGGTTCGGTAACTACGGGGGAGAGCAGGTGCGGAATACCGTCATAGACCGAGAGTTCGAGCATCTTCGGATCGATCATGATCATGCGGCATTTCTCGGGTGGTAGACGGTAGAGTAATGATAGGATCATCGTGTTGACCGCGACAGATTTACCTGAACCCGTTGTGCCGGCCACCAGCAAGTGTGGCATTTTCGCCAGATCTGCCAGCATGGGCTGTCCGCCGATGTCTTTACCGAGGATCAGCGGCAGATGCGTTTTGGTTTTTTGGTAGAGGCTGGAGCTTAAAAGCTCACTCATATAAACAAACTGGCGGGATTTATTGGGGAGTTCGATCCCGATCACATTGCGCCCCGGTACCACGGCGCAGCGCACTGAGACTGCCGACATCGAACGCGCAATATCATCGGCAAGCGCGATAATTTTTGAGCTTTTTGTGCCGGGCGCAGGTTCGAATTCATAGAGTGTGACCACAGGGCCTGGGTGGATTGAGACAATATCGCCTTCGATTTTGAAATCTGCGAGTACATTTTGCAAAAGCTCCGCATTGCGACGCAGGGCTTTTTCATCAAGCTGCGCACTTTGATCCGGTGCGGGCGCGGGCTCTAATAAGGCGATATCCGGTAAGCTCCACTCGCCCTCGGGCAGGTTAAAGCGCGCTTGGCTATTGCTGTTTTGCACGGCCGTTTCAGGAGCCACAACGGGAATGTGCAAAGCGTTTGCCGTGGCGGCGAAACGGTTGGAGGAGGCTTGTTGTGGAGCGGGTTCTTGTGGTGCGGGCACTGGTACCAGTGTGGATGGTGATGGAGCAGGTGCGGCTTTTTGTATGTTTGTGACTTTTGGTGCGGGGCGCTTTAATTTAATTTTCGGCCATGTGAAAGTGAGCTTCTTCAGGGCGCGGGGCTGGTAATGCGCGGGGTCATTATGGTGACGCACCCAGTTGGTAAAGGTCACGGCGATATTATAAGCCGCAAAAATTGCCGTGATGATCAGATTTTGTGTGAACTGCAGCGCCTTGTGCAGCTCTTCTTTGCTGATAGCCATAGCATAAAGTAACGTGGTTAATGCAATGACTGCATTTAGCGGTATTAAAAGAACCCGTGCAATCGGTAGGAATTTGAGTGTAATTTCATTGAGTGTACCGATAATGAGTGTACCGATAGCGCCACCGAGAAATGGATGAGGGAACCATTCGCCCGCAGAAATTTGCGAGAACGCAACCGCGCCACTAAGGGTGGCAAGCATGAGGGCTGTCAGGCGCAGGGTAAAGGGGCGTATGGCTTGGCGATGATAAAGACGTATGCCCCATGTGAGCACAGCAATACCAATGGCAAAGCTGGCGATGCCAATGCTTTGGATAAGAAGATCAGCCAGCCATGCGCCATTGGCGCCGCCCCAATTTTGAATAGCCAGAATATTTTCGCTGGCGCTGTTGGCCGTATTCCATGAAGGGTCCTGACGGTCATAGCTGATCAGAGCGATAAGTGTAAAGCTGCCGAACAGGGCAAAAAACAGCGCAATCGTATCAATAAGACGGCGGGCGATAAAAGCTTGCATAAATTCCGGCAGGATATTGATTGCTGCTTTTTTCTTGCGGGGACGCTTAATCGAACG
>JBFHFW010000164.1:0-3624 GCA_041583395.1 Alphaproteobacteria bacterium | reverse complement strand
CCTCCTACTTAGCAGTTATAAATAAAATTGCGCTACAAATAGCCACTAGAGCCACTCTTGTCAATTCATTCCTGCTAAAAGGGTGTATTTCATCTCTAAATACTCATCCAGACCGTATTTTGAACCCTCGCGCCCAATACCTGATTCTTTGACCCCACCAAAGGGCGCAACCTCATTGGAAAGAATGCCGGTATTCACGCCAACCATGCCGTATTCAAGCGCTTCAGACACCCGCATAATACGCGCCATATCCTTGGAATAGAAATAAGATGCCAAGCCATATTCCGTATCATTGGCAATTTTAATCACTTCGGCCTCATCACTGAATTTGAACAAAGGTGCGACAGGGCCGAAGATTTCCTCATGATAGATATCCATATCCTTAGAGATGTTTTTCAAAATAGTTGGTTGGTAATATTGCCCTTTTGCACCACCACCACAAACAAGATCCGCACCTTTGCCCGTTGCATCTGCAACAAGCTCGGAAACTTTCTCAACCGCGTCCATATTAATCAGCGGGCTAAGCTCAAGCTCTGCCACTTTAGCCGCAAATTTTTCAGCAAATTCATCATAGATCGCGGCGTGTACAAATATCCGGTTTGCACAGACACAAGTTTGTCCTGCATTGCGGTACTTACAGATTATGGCACCTTCAACAGCCGCATCAAGATCCGCATCCTCAAACACAATAAAGGGTGCATTCCCACCGAGCTCCAATGAGATTTTCTTCACATTATCCGCGCATTGCTTCATCAAAATTTTGCCCACGGCAGTCGATCCCGTAAAAGACAGTTTCCGCACAGTGCTATTGCCACAAAGCTCAGCCCCAACAGCGCGAGAATCGCTGGATGTGATCACATTAAACACCCCTGCCGGCACACCCGCTTCCTCAGCCAATACAGCTAAAGCCAAAGCACTGAGCGGTGTTTCCTTCGCAGGCTTACACAGCATCGGACAACCCGCAGCCAACGCGGGCCCGACCTTACGTGTAATCATGGCAGACGGGAAATTCCACGGCGTAATGGCTGCTGCCACGCCGACCGGCTGGCGCGTAACATAGATGCGCGCACCCTTAATCGGGGAGGGAATAATATCACCATAAGCGCGCTTGCCTTCTTCGGCATACCACTCGATAAAGCTGGCACCATAAAGAACTTCGCCTTTTGATTCGGCCAAAGGCTTGCCCTGCTCTGCTGTCATAAGAGCAGCCAAATCATCCGCATTCTCAACAATAAGATCAAACCAACGACGCATAATTGCTGCACGCTCTTTGGCTGTCAGCGCCGCCCAGCCCTTAAAAGCCGCATTCGCATCGACAATCGCCTGACGCACCTCTTCAACACTTAGATCAGCCACACTGGCAATCACCTCACCATTGGCCGGATTAATCACATCAAATGTCGCACCACTGACCGCAGATACCCACTGACCGTTCACGTAAGCTTGTTCTTTAAGAAATTTCATCACACACCTCTCTTTTTAAATGCGCAATGATAATTCAATTTAAAATGAAGGTATAGTTCTAAAAAATCAGGAGAGAGAGATCCCAGGCGCATCCAAAAGCAAACGCGCTTTCGCTTCATAATGATAAGAATCTTTTACAAAAAATTCA
Organism: Alphaproteobacteria bacterium; assembly: GCA_041583395.1. GTDB lineage: Bacteria > Pseudomonadota > Alphaproteobacteria > Micavibrionales > Micavibrionaceae > UBA6929. The sequence goes on along the minus strand of JBFHFW010000164.1, from coordinate 2,012 downwards.
TCAAAAACCGGTTTACCATCAGACACGATATTGAATTGCTTCGCATAACCCTGGTCATACAAGCAACAAACCACAGCATCATCCGGTGCAAAAACAGTCCCCGCACCATGCCGCTCTAACATAGCATCGTGCTCTAAACCCCTCATCTTGGCGCAATATTGCCCCCAATATGCGGCTAATTGGTTATCGACCTTTCTCAAATCAAGCTGTGCCTTGTCCGCATGCCCAGCTTTCACAATATTCTCAACAATCTGCAAAAAATCGATAGGTGACCAAAGCCTTGCGCCCTGATACTTCTCGGGGTTATTAAATCTTTGCTTAAGAAGTTGCTCTACAGATCTGCCAGCAAGCTTAAAAGCATCATGCGCATTTTGCTCTGCTGGATCCATAAGCTGCGGAAAGCCAAGGTTGGCGCTATAAACCAGCCATCCTTTTAGGTGTTCAAACTCTTTAGGGATTTCTACATCTTCCCCCAAAACAACACCGGGTTTGATCACATTCCGATCAAAATTTACAGCCATAATATACCTCCTTAACGTACATGGGAAACAATACGGGGATTCCCATAATTTCATCAAGAAAATCTTTGTATCACATAGTTTTCAACAATAGATTTAAACTCGGGCAAAATATCATCACCCCGCAAAGTATGGGCTTTTTTGCCATCAATAAACACAGGTGCCACAGGGCTTTCACCTGTTCCGGGCAGTGAGATACCGATATCCGCATGTTTGCTTTCACCCGGCCCATTGACGATACAGCCCATCACTGCGACTTTCATATCCTCAACACCTTTATATTGCATGCTCCATGTCGGCATGCGGGCATCAAGGAAAATTTTAATGTCTTGTGCAAGCTCCTGAAAATAGGTGCTCGTTGTCCGCCCACAACCCGGACAAGCCGACACTTCAGGCATAAAGCTGCGAATGCCAAGGGCTTGCAGAATTTCCTGACACACCCGCACTTCTTGCACGCGATCTCCACCCGGCTCAGGCGTTAAAGAAGCACGGATCGTATCGCCAATCCCTTGAGAGAGCAAAATCCCCTCCCCGAGCGCCGTTGCGACAATACCCTTGGAACCCATACCGGCCTCTGTCAGCCCCAAATGCAACGCATAATCCGAGCGCTTTGCCAATTCCTGATAAACAGCAATCAAATCCGGTACACGGCTCACCTTGGCCGAAAGAATAATTTGATCTGCACGCAGCCCTATATCACGTGCCTGCTGCGCCGAAATCAGGGCAGATTGCACCAAAGTCTCCCGCATAACCTCATCCGCACTCATCGGATTGGCAGAAGCTGCATTTTCATCCATAAGCTTTGTTGCCAAAGCCTGATCCAGCGAGCCCCAATTCACCCCGATACGCACGGCCTTGTTGTGCTCAATGGCTTTTTCAATCATGGCCTCATATTGGCTGTCGCGCTTTTTACCAAAACCGACATTACCCGGGTTAATGCGATATTTATCAAGCGCAGCGCCAAGATCAGAGACTTCCTGCAAAAGCGTATGCCCGTTATAGTGAAAGCACCCAGCCAGCGGTACTTCCAGCCCCTCTGCCATTAAACGATCGCGCAGCTCTACAACCCCGCGTGCAGCCTCGATTGTATTAACTGTCACCCGCACAATTTCAGAGCCTGCCAAATAAAGCGCCTTCACTTGCGCGAATGTCTTATCAACATCCGCCGTATCCGTATTGGTCATCGATTGCACAACCACAGGCGCGCCACCGCCAACCTTGACATGACGGACTTGAACAGCTTGCGTTTTATAACGCTTAATTTCGGGCAAACAAACCATAGAAGATGACTTAAAGCATCGCTTTAATAAGGTCAAATATTATGCCGATAAACCAAGAAAAAAGATAGGCAAGTGGTGGGTGATGACGGGATCGAACCGCCGACCCTCTCGGTGTAAACGAGATGCTCTCCCAGCTGAGCTAATCACCCTTACCAGTTAATCGGTAGCGTATGTTTAGTGCCTCTTCCAATATAAATCAAGCGGTTTTTTATTT
>JBFHFW010000163.1:0-3625 GCA_041583395.1 Alphaproteobacteria bacterium | reverse complement strand
GGGTGCGCCGTGGCTCGCGCATAAAGCATCCCATGAAGGTGTCATTTGCATTGAGAAAATTGCAGGTGCCAAAGATGTACATCCGATGAAAAAAGAGAATATCCCGGGCTGTACGTACTGTACGCCGCAAATTGCCTCGGTTGGTTTAACGGAAGCCAAAGCCAAGGAGCAGGGCTATAAGGTTAAAGTCGGGCGTTTTCCTTTCATGGGTAATGGCAAGGCTATTGCGCTTGGTGAGCCTGAGGGCCTTGTTAAAACCATCTTTGATGAAAAGACAGGTGAATTACTGGGGGCGCATATGGTGGGTGCCGAAGTCACCGAGATGATCCAGGGCTATGTGATCGGTAAAACGGCCGAGCTGACCGAGGCCGAATTTATGCATACCGTCTTCCCGCATCCAACGCTTTCAGAAATGATGCATGAAAGTGTGCTAGACGCGTATGGAAAAGCGCTTCACTTTTAGGTAGAGAAATAAGATGTCATTTTCATCAATTTTGTACGAGATTGTAAGGTTATGGTCGATGCCAATAATTGGCATTGATATTGTTCCTAAGAGGGTGAGTGTAAAAATGCTGCCTTACGATAAATCTTTTAGTATTGATAGTAGAATTGCACATTTAGAATCGGCTAAAAGTAGCCTGAATAAGGCTTTAAGCGCTATTGATGAGCTGCAAGCCGAGGCTAGTAACAATAAAAATGAGTTGAAGCATTTAAAGCAGAGTATCCAACAGGCGCAGCAAGATAAAAAAATAACTGAGAGACATCTATCTGAGTTACAAAAGCTGAAATCGGTTGACCTAAGTACTCTTAGGGAGCTATCTACTCCTTCAAGAAAGCAAGTTGCTATTGAAAGGTTAATTGGATTTTTTATAGGTATTGTTGCTTCATTAATAGCTGCAGCAATATGGAGTTTAATAAAATAGATGACATACAACCCAGACCTCCTTGATAAGGCCAAGCGCCATCCAGAGAAGCAGAAAAATCCGGATCGTCCAGCGGGACGTAAGCCGGAATGGATTCGCGTGCCGGCGCCGCAAGGGAAGGTTTATCAGGAAACCAAGGATATTGTGCGCAAGCAAAAGCTCACCACCGTGTGTGAGGAAGCAGGCTGCCCGAATATCGGGGAATGCTGGCAGCAAAAACATGCGACCTTCATGATTATGGGCGAGGTCTGTACGCGCGCTTGTGCGTTTTGCAATGTCGCAACGGGACGCCCTGATGAGCTGGATAAGCTGGAGCCGTTGCGTGTTGGCGTCGCTGTGATGCAAATGGGGCTGAAGCATGTGGTCGTGACTTCTGTGGATCGTGACGACCTTAAAGATGGTGGCGCAGATCATTTTGTGAAGACCATTCAAGCCATTCGTATGAAAGCGCCCGAGACAACGGTCGAGATTCTGCCCGGTGATTTCCGTGGTGATCTGGAGGCCGTGGATCAGGTGATTGCCGCCAAGCCCGATGTGTTTAATCATAATTTGGAGACTGTGCCGCGGCTTTATCCGACTATTCGTCCCGGTGCGCGCTTTTTCCGCTCCTTGCGCCTGTTACAGCGTGTAAAAGATGTTGATCCATCGATCTTTACCAAATCCGGTATCATGGTTGGCTTGGGCGAGAGCAAGGAAGAGGTCGGGCAGGTGATGGATGATATGCGCGCGGCAGGCGTGGATTTCATGACGATCGGGCAATATCTTCAGCCAACCCCAAAACATGCACCGGTCGAAAAATGGTGGACACCTGAAGAGTTTCAAGAGCTTGAGAAAATGGCTAAGCGCAAAGGGTTTTTGATGGTTTCGGCTACGCCGCTGACACGTTCATCCCATCATGCAGGCGATGATTTTGCTAAGCTCAAGGCCGCGCGTGATGAACAACTGGCTAAGGTGGCTGCGAAATAAGCCATGCCAACGCACGCTGAAAAACGTCACCTTCCCTATAGCGCAGAGCAGCTTTTTGACTTGGTTGCCGATGTTGCGCGCTATCCCGAGTTTTTGCCATGGTGTTTAGGCTCACGTATTACCAAGCGTGAGGGGGATATATTTTATGCCGACCTTGTGATCGGTTATAAAATGGTGCGGGAAAAATTTGGCTCCAAGGTCACAGCTCTGCGTCCTGATCACATTCACGTTGAATATCTGGAAGGGCCAATGAAGTATCTTTCAAACCATTGGCGGTTCATTTCCGAGCCAGACGGGTCGTGTACTATTGATTTTTACGTGGATTTCGAGTTTAAAAATCATTTATTTCAAAAGCTTATAGGTGTTTTCTTTGAAGAAGCTGTAAAGCGGATGGTGCACGCTTTTGAAGAGCGTGCGAATGCGCTTTATGGTGTTTCCGATGTGCCGTCTAAATCAGGGTAACGATAGGATAGCTGCACTGTTTCGCCACTCATCATTTGAAAATCTGTTGTAACTTCGCGGTCTAACCGCATCTCGTCCCAGCCTGAAATGTGCAGGATTCCTAACTCATTGTGGGGCAAAAACGGTTCAACAAATTTTTTCTTTTCTGTGTCCCAAAGCGGTTTGAATTCACACAGCCAATGCGTCCATCCAGGCAGAATCTCATATTTGAACCCTTCCAGATAGCACATTTTCCCGAGTGAGGTTTGCTCGGCAGTAAAGACCTTGCCTGTTTTCATGGCATGTTTCACAAGCTCCTGCCAGCGTGCCCAGTGTGGTGCGTCTTTATGCATGGCAAAAGCTCCGGCGAGCAGCACGTGATAGGGCAGTAGCGCTTTAGCAGCTTTAAAACCAAATGCTTTGCGCGCATTTGAGAAGTAAAAGCCACGGACTTTCCATGGCCAACGGCCCAGCCATTTGACCCGCATGGCGCGTGGATAGGCGCGGTCAACTTGTCCGGTAAGGGTGATTTTATAGCCCTCGGTCTTGTGTTTTCGGCTTGCGCCTTTTAGGAAGAGCTCAATGGCCTCCCAGTTTTGCACCCATGTGTCGGCATCCATCCAGAAATAGAGATCATAGCCGGGGAAAATTTGCGGTAAAAACGGGCGGCAAACGCAGCCTTTGAGATATTCTTTTCCGCGGATTTTGTGGGCAGGCAGTTCGGTTGGCCACTCGGGATTTATAATGCTGACGGCGTGTTTGGAGAGCTCTGTTCTTTGTTCATGGGTCAGGCCTGCGTCTAAAATGCAGATATCCATGCTGTGGCTTTGCGGGAAGCGGCGCACGGAGTGGATCCATTCCAGCAACATGGGGTAGTAATTGGCATCACAGCCGGATATGAGGGCAATTTTTTGATCAGTCATTAATCGTTTGCTTTATTGAGGAATTGGAGGAGGTGCTGGATCACCGCAATGGCGGTTTGTTTTTGGATCTCCTGACGGGTTCCGGTGAAGTGATGTGAGAGCGTATGAGGCTCATGACCCTTTATTGCATATCCTGAATAGACGGTCCCCACAGGCTTTTCATCTGTGCCGCCACTTGGGCCGGCAATGCCTGTGACAGATATAGCGAGGGTTGCGTGAGAGTTTTTGAGTGCCCCTTCGGCCATGGCTTTAGCCACTTCGGGGCTAACGGCGCCGTGTTTTTCTATGAGTCCCCTATCAACCCCAAGGCACTCTATTTTTGCGGCGTTGGAGTAGGTGATAAAGCCGCGCTCGAATATGTCCGAGGCGCCT
>JBFHFW010000162.1:0-3657 GCA_041583395.1 Alphaproteobacteria bacterium | reverse complement strand
GGCGACAATTTTACATTGCGCTGTGGCCTCATCTTCCTCACTCATTTCCGGTAGCTTGATATATTCCAGATGATGCAGGTATAGCAGCCCCTCTTCATCGGTAAAGATCACCGCCATCACGCTATGATCGCCTTTGGCCGAGCCAAAAGCCGGATCCCACCATGCCGAAGTACTCACCATCTTTTTATCACCGATAAAGAGCGTTTTGAGTTCCCGCGTATAATCCAACCGCGCATCATAAATTTGCAGCAGATCAGGATTAAGCCGCCCTTCAGCAATATTGACGGGCTCCAACATCATTTGGGAGGTGAATTTATTCACCCCACCGAGGCGCTTGATATGTTCCAGCTCCGGCAGAGAAAAACGCTCCGGCCATGCACTTTCGCCCCGCGCATTTATGACCGGCACTTTCAAACGCTTAAAGCTTTCCAGGAATGCCTGTTCCTCACCAATTTCATGGCGCGGTGCGTCCGCATAAATACTGTAATAATGATGCGGCGTACCGACATAAAGCTGCGTCCCACCGGGAACGAGCACAAAAGAGAGCTCCGTTAAGAGCTCCCGCAAATTGGCGCGCTTATCGGCGCTATCGCAGGTGCTGGGCACCTCGACATCATCACAGATAATCACATCGGCGCGTGAGCCTGTGATATTGCTGCTAATGCCGCGAGCGACCATAGACGGATCACGCAGCTCCATCGGGCGTTTGATAGTAAAGCGGTCACTCGCCCATTGGTCAGCATTTCTAGGCTTCATATGTTTGGTCAACGGATGACGCTCGATCATGCGTTTGACATTGCGCACCATCTTCCCCGACAGCGCGCTATCCGCGGCCAGTACCAAAATCCGCAATGAAGGACGGCGATAGAGCAGCCACGCCGCGAACAGGCCAACAAGCGTTGACTTCCCGCAAGAGCGAAACGCCATCAACAAGAGCCTGTGATCACCATCGCGCCAAGCGCCCTCGAGCCAATCGGCAATGTGGTAATGCACCTCGGGCGTTGTATAGCCTTGCTGCTGGTTCCAGATGGTCAGAAAGAGCTTAAAATCCGCCTCCGTGATCGCATATTTGGCTAATTTGTCGATCGGTGGTTTGGGAGGTAGTTTCGGGGGCGGTTTTAAGGTCATCGTTTTTGTATTTCTGCGTTGGCGTTTTCAATCATCATGCGTAGGAACTTATGGTCTTCCTGATCATCGTCTTTGATCAGATCAGCCCATTGCGCGAGCTTGATAAGCAGCTCGATATGCGCAATGGCGACCTTGCAGGCTTCGTGATGGGCTTTGAATTCCTTGGCTTCGTCCGGAATTTCACGTTCCAGAAAAAACTGGTAGGACTCCATAGCCGTGATAAGCGCAGCCGGAAGCGCTTCAGAGATATGCAAGCGCATATCCTCTTCGATTTGGGCCATATTGCATGCCTTTCATATTTTAAACAGTGGCAAGGATGTACCATTGCGCGCCATTGGACACGCAGGTCACCGCGTCATATTGCGCAGAGAGCGAATAGGATGACTGATCAGGGCCGTTTCCGCCTTGCTCGGTCACTGTGATGGCATTGGCGGAGCTATCGGTCTTTTTAATCGTCACCGTGCGCCCGTTTGCCTCTGCCGCGTTGGCGGGGGGAAGGCGTGCAGTCATTGCACCGCTGTAGCTGGAGAGCAGGTAAATATCGACCGACATATCGATATCATAAGTCCCTGTCCCGTCATAATAGCGCGGATGGCTGGGCATGCGGTTAAAGGATTTCACAAACCATTCCGCACCGTTGGAGATCACGGTGACATAGTCATCTTCCCCGCCCAACTGCACAGTACCACCATCAATACCGGAACCACCAGCTTCTTCTTGGAGGGTAATCACATTATCCGTGCTATCGGATTTTTTGACCGTGACTTCCGCACCGTTATTATCGCTGTCAGCCATAGGAAGCTCCAGCGTGATTGCGCCATTTGTCGCGTTCACAATATGCATCGATTGCGCCAGATCCAGCACTGTTGTGCCCGCCGTATCGATATAAAGCGTGGCATAGCGCATCAAATTGGCTTTTAAATCCGTCACTGTCGTCTTGCGCAGGGTGTTTTTATCCGGATAACCGGCATTGAGCGCATGATACTCCCCGCCCGAGCTATCGGCAATCGCACCGCCATCGCTCATGGCGCTCAGGTTGGTGAGCACTGTATCGGTTGAACCACTATCGAGAACTACGTTATCAAGACCGCTACCGCCTTCGGTAAGCAGATTGATAAAGAATGTCTCGCTGGCATTCGCGCCGACTTTAACGCACGCTGTAGCCGTTGCGCCGTTCATATCACACTCGCAATCAATGAAGGAGTTATTGAGCGCACCATACTCGACATAGATCCCCGATCCTGTGGTCGCAGCACCCTTGGAATACACCCGGCACATATGGAAGCGGTTGGCATTGGGCGTATCGCCTGCACCGGATTTGGTCAGGTGAATACCGTTTGTAAGCGGTTGTTCGATCAGGATACGGGCAAAATTGTTCCAGTAACATGGCTTATTTGTATCCGTATAGCCATCAAGCAAAATGCCTGTCTCCGCACCGATGATCTGGATATCGATGACGCTGTTTTGTGAACATTCCGCGCTTGAGCCAAAGAGCTTGATCCCGATTAAGCCACCCTCGATGCGGAAATTATGCAGCACCACGTTGTTGGCGGGGATTTCAATCGCGTGAAAGAGATCGGTTTGGCATTTAATAATGCTCTTTTGGCCATTTCCGATCAGGCTTTTATTGGCCGCCACTGATACGGTTGATGTAATCAAATACGTGCCTGCAGGCAAGAACACATGATCATGCGCTGCCAAGGCATTTTGAAGTGCCACCGTATCATCGACCAAGCCATCACCGACGGCTCCAAAATCTTTCACGGATATATAATCGGAGAATTTATCGCTTGAGGTACGTGTAATAGCGCCCGTGCCCGAAGCCGTGAAATTGGGTGAGGCCATTGTACCCTCGGCTGAAACGGCAGTCGGGTTGCCATTGCCATCAAAGCCCAGCACCTTATTCGCACGCAGAGTTTTCATGGGCAGCTCGACATTACCCGGCTCTTCCGCATCGGAATATTTCAGCATAAGCTCATTGGCGCGGTTCACCTGCTGGATCGATGCGATGAGATAATCCAGCTCGTTATTAATGGCTGTCGCCGAAAAATGACCGCCTTGCAGGAAGTCCGTTACGCGCTCGAGTGGCAGATCACGGATCAAGCCTATAATCGCACCATTGGCGGGCGCATTATCAAATGTGACTGTGCCGCCCGCAGTTTCGCCTGCACCTGCGATTGTGAAGCCGCTGACTTGCGGGGCGCCGTCAATTTCGACGACAAGATCGCCATCGGCAAAAATCGGGAACGGGTAAGAGAAAATAGTCTGTGCGCCATTGGCAACGTAACGCACAATCGGCGTTACATCCGGCATTTTAATATGTTCGGTTGTCATGGAATATTGTCCTTTACTTAGAAGAGTTGTCCTACAATGTTGAGTCCCTTGCGGAGTTGCTGGAACCTGTCCTCACCCGAGGCGATATTGGAAAGATTTTGACGCTGTTGGAGCTGCGTACGCTGTAAAATATTGGCACGGTTTTGCTGCTCGATATCTTGATCCAGCGCACTGAGGCGTAAATTATCGACCTTC
>JBFHFW010000161.1:0-3662 GCA_041583395.1 Alphaproteobacteria bacterium | reverse complement strand
CGACCACTCCCCCCCGCAGAGTTCGTAAAATTCGCAAAAAATTATAAAGATGATCTCGCTGCTTTCAAAGCATAAGCGCTTGCATAGCATGCCTATGGCCTGTAAATCTTAAGTCATGACACATGCTGACCCCAAACCCCTGACATCCCACAAAGCCGGGACAATAAAAGGCTCCCCCCAAATCGCCGGAGACAAATCCATCTCCCACCGCGCCATTATGTTTGGCGCATTGGCTGCGGGTGAAACAACAATTTCCGGCCTGCTGGAAGGCGAAGATGTCCTTGCCACCGCCGCGGCTATGCGTCAAATGGGTGCGACCATCAAAAAAGACGAAGACACAAGCATATGGCACGTCACAGGTGTTGGCCTTGGCCATCTAGAGCAACCGACGCAACCGCTTGATATGGGCAATAGCGGAACGTCTTGCCGCTTGCTTATGGGACTGGTCGCAGGTCACGCAATCAAAGCTGACTTTATTGGCGATGCCTCTTTATCGAAGCGCCCAATGGGACGCATTATAACGCCACTGGCGCAAATGGGAGTCACCTGCGAGTCAAATACAGACCAAACACTTCCCCTTACGGTTCATGGACAAACCCTCCCGACACCCATCACTTACTGTCTGCCCGTTGCCAGCGCACAGGTCAAAAGCGCGATCCTCCTCGCAGGCCTGAATGCGGACGGCCAAACCACGATCATCGAAGAAAAACCCACCCGAGATTACACCGAAAATATGCTGCGCGCCTTTGGTGCCACAGTAACGACAACACAGCAAGATGACGGCGCTTTTGCCATTACCATTGATGGCAAACCAACCCTCACACCCTGCCATATCGATGTTCCCGCCGACCCAAGCTCCGCCGCATTTCCAGCTGTCGCAGCAGTCATCAACAAGGGATCAAACCTAACACTTAAAAATATCGGCATGAACGACCGCCGTAACGGGCTATATCTGACGCTGATCGAGATGGGCGCAAACCTGAAACTCACCAACCAACGCATTGAAAGCGGCGAGGTTGTTGCTGATATCATCATCAAGGGGGATGCGAACCTCAAAGGCATCACTGTGCCTGCAGACCGCGCGCCTTCTATGATTGATGAATACCCTATCCTCGCCATGGCAGCCGCCTGCGCCAAAGGCACCACCCATATGGAAGGGTTAGAGGAGCTGCGCGTTAAAGAATCCGACCGCCTGCAAATGACCTATGAAGGTCTCAAAGCCTGCGGCGTAGAATGTGAAATGACCGAAGACAGCCTCACCATCCATGGTACCGGTGCCCCCCCCAAAGGCGGCGCCATCATCACAACAGCACTCGACCACCGCATCGCCATGAGCTTCCTGATCCTCGGCACCGTCACGCAACAACCCGTCACCGTTGATGATGGCTCCCCCATCGCCACCAGTTTCCCTGATTTTGTCAGCATGATGAATAAACTCGGCGCGGACATTAAATAGGATAACAGGCAAAATCATGGATCTGGATCAAGCGCTCTCACTGATAAACACCATCCGCTTCGCCGATATTATTGCGAGCCACAAAAACACGCCTCACGCAATTAAAATGACCACCTGCGTCAAAAGCAGTGATCATATAATCGAATTTCATATCCCTAAGCGCTGCACGGAAATCATTACAGCCATTGAAAGCAAACAAAAGATCCTGATCAAATACAGTACGGAATATGCCGAAATTTCATCCGAGTGGTGCGAAAACGCCCCCAAAGATAAACGCATCTCCAGCATTATCGGCTTTGAGGCCCACATCCACACAACACCCGAAGAACTAACCCTTCAGGAACTAGAGGCGCATCTCTACGACACTGCCCGTCAAAATCATGAACGCATCGGCGACACCTTCTCACCCGACCAACTTAATCGGGATTATTTTGCTGGGAATATAGCTCTACTCAAAGGCTACCGCGTGCACGTGTCCGCAGATAATCTCAACACGACAGAAAATTTCCTGCAATACCGCGATGAAGTCGACAAACAAGCAACCCTGCAACACTTGGAAAATCTTGCACAAAAACACCCTGAAAATAAATTTTCTATTGCCGCCCATTTACTGCAGAAAACACTGAAAATGAATGAGACCTGAACCTAAAAGCCAATTTTACAATCACGGCATATTAGGTGTCATAATCTGCTTGATGTCAGGCGCATTTGCGGGCGCTTCACCCCTTGCAGCATTGAATTTCTCCAAAAAATTCTGGATAGCGGGATGATCGATACCTTGTAAAACATCCTTAATTTGCGCAGCAACTTCCGGATCAACATGGGAATAAGAGCGAGCACTTCGCGTATGGAGACCATCAGAACCCAAAAAATCACCATCTTCACCCAACTTACTCTGCAAAAAAACTGACCCCTTATCAGGAACAACAAAGACATTCATCCCATCAGCCTCCATATCATTCGCACCAATATCAAAACGGATCTCACCATCAGATAAAATAATCTCTGCGCCCGCGGCATTCTTGATAATTTCTGTATGTGTTGGGCTTAAATGGTCGGCCATAAATTATCTTCCTTCCTATCTTCACAACATCCTACCGCATGAAAATTAAAAAAAGATAAACCGATATATTGCCCTTAAGACTCCCCACTGAACCAATCGCCCAACGTATGGATATGCGCGGGCTTGCCGTTATCCTCGTAATAGCTATCGATCACATAAACATGCCCCGATACCTTATCCTGCACGGCAGCGCTGTTATGCGGCCATTGCCCATCCAGAAAATAGCCCCGATGCACCACATCGGCAACCGCATGAAAACGCAATACACCTGCATCAGCCAAAAAACGTAATGTCCGGTCTGTATTGACCGTCTCGTCAATGCAATCCATCGCATGATCATCACGGCGCGGCGTTTGCGCCTTGGCCTCATCAGGACGCAAACCCGCACTATGCGTTGCTAAAGCTTCCATGCGCCCCACAGCTTCGGCAATTTGCACACGCTCGGCGCTAGCATCTTGCGCAAGTGGCTCAAACGCGGCGAGAACGCTCTGCCACTGCGCCTCCGTCAAACGCACACTACTGCGCGCCTGACAGCCATACCCATGACAGACCTCAAAGGCCAGCGGCGTCTCATCAGGCTGCGCATAGGGCGACATCGGTATCCCCGTTGAGCACGCAGCCAACCCAAAAATCGCTAAAACGCTAAATAAAACTTTCACTCTGCCGCCCCTTCCCGTATGAATAAACGCATGACAGTACCTCACATCATAGCGATAGATGGCCCGGCAGCAAGTGGCAAAGGCACCCTAAGCCGTGCACTCGCCGCCCATCTGGGCTATGCCCACATGGATACAGGCGCTCTTTACCGCGCTGTGGGCTATATCGTTCAGCAAAAAAGCCTCGATCCCATCACGGCGGCAAAAGAATTTTGTGCGAACTTCTCCCCCGAACAGCTCGAAAATCCTGCACTGCGCCTTGATGAGACAGGACAAGCGGCCTCCAAAGTCGCCGTTATTCCCGAAGTCCGTGAAACTTTGTTACAGCTTCAAAAAGACTTCGCCCACCATCCCGGCGCACACTATAAAGGTGCGGTTTTAGACGGGCGGGATATCGGCACAGTCATAGCACCCGATGCACCCGTAAAAATTTTCATCATTGCCGATGATAAAATTCGCGCCGAAAGACGCACAAAAGAGTTGCAAT
>JBFHFW010000160.1:0-3675 GCA_041583395.1 Alphaproteobacteria bacterium | reverse complement strand
GAAAGCTGATTAGTCAGGGACTGCGCGAACTTCGGTAACTTCCGGTACAAAATGTTTGAGCATATTTTCAATGCCAACCTTCAGCGTTGCCGTAGAGCTGGGGCACCCAGCACAAGCACCGCGCATCCGAAGATAAACAATGCCATCCTCGAAACGATCAAAGGTAATGTCACCGCCATCCATAGCCACCGCAGGCCGCACGCGCTCCGCGATGAGTTCCTTGATTTGCAGGACGATCTCATCTTCATCTTCATCCTCTTCATTTATTGCGTCCGCTTTTCCTGAGGCTTGCGCACCCAGCATGACCGGCTGACCGGTTGCAAAATGCTCCATCAAAGCAGCCAACACCATCGGCTTCAGCATTGCCCAATCCGTATTTGCGTCTTTGCTAACTGATACAAAATCAGCTCCTAAAAAGACGCGTTCAACACCTGAAATTGAAAATAAGCGTTGCGCCAGCGGTGAATTTCCAGCCTCATTGACAGAGGCAAAATCCACAGGATCACCGCTAAGGACCTCTTGTCCCGGTAAGAACTTCAAGGTCGCAGGGTTGGGAGTATTTTCTGTTTGAATGAACATAGCCTGATGATTACATCATATCGACAAAACGATCAATAGAATCCGGTGACAAATTCCCCGGTACAATGGTCAAAGGAACACGTAAGTCCGGCAGACCCTTACCGCAGAAATAGGACACCAATGGCCCGGGCGTGGTATCATTTGTATTTCCGCCCAATATAAGCTGCGTGATATTATGATCATCGTTCACAATATCACGGATGATCTCTGCGGGCGCGCCCTCACAAATATAATATGAAGGGGTGATTTTATATTCATTTAATTTTGTTGCGACCTGCACGATAAGCTTTTCTGCATTTTTGCGGCGTTCCTGATCAACGCGGTCTTGAACAGTGCCCCACGGTAAAAAGACATTTTCATCCTCATGCAACACACACATCACGGCAATTTGGGCATGATGACGCTGCGCTACCCGTGCGGCGTAATGCAGGCTTGCATTAAATTCCTCGCTCTCATCGGCAACAATGAGATATGTCGGATGTGTGTGTGGTAAAATCTCTGTTCCCACATCTGTATTTTTTTCAACTTTTTTGCTCATAACTAATCAACTACCAGATATTTTTTCTATTTTATTATAATTTTCTTAGGTTGTTTTACGCAATCTATTAGATATCCATCCCGCAAATACGGCAAGGAAAACACACAAAACCCCATAAGCAAGGGCATGTGTGTTGGAAAAGCTGTGAATTTCACCGCTTGTACCGACCTGAGCCACCTTAATCGACTTCGTTGCCCTGTCTTCCAAAACACCGTTTTTAAAATAAAGAACCTCGATCTCGTAAAGGCCGATCGGTACATTATCCGGAAGCTTGAAGATAACCTTAAAGAAAGAATTATCTAAAAAAGTGATGCTCCGGGCTTCTTTGCCGAACAATCTTTCATTTTTTTTATTGCGAATAAGAGCCTGAAAGAATAAGTCACATTCTTCTGCTTTGTGTCCTTTGTGGGTGTGATTTTCAATTCCTATATTTTCGGGCGCGATCCCGTATAGCTTGAATTGATCCGCCGGCACAGACGCGGCAAATCCATCACTCAGCGCATAATCATAATAGGTTGGTACATTGTCATACCGCGCTTTGTCGGTGTTGATCCATGCGCCCAGAACATTCCCCTTGCGCCGCACTTGCATGTTCTTTTGAGGGCCACGTAAAATAACGGCAATATCCCCTGCTTCTTTGCGCACACCGAATAGCTCTAATCGCCCACCGACAAAACCGGTTGTGATATCGACATGAGGCTGTGCCAGATCCACAATAATTTTGGGCGCATTCACCGGCTCCCCAGCCATTGCCGTGAAGGGAAGCATCAAACAGAGAAAAAGAACTGTACGTAAAGCCATCATCATAAAATCACCGTTGAAAATAGCTCTTGAGGCTCTATAAACATCTCTCCGCATAGTCTGAAACAGACCCCCAACACAATCAGGGCTAATATAATGCGTGCGTATATTCCTCTTACAAAACGAGAGAAAGAAACCCCGATTTGTGCACCGACAACCCCGCCAATCACCAAAATAAGCGCGAGCATAATATCGACCGTATTATTAACCACGGCGTGCATAATTGCAGCTACGCCGGTGGTGAATATCATCTGGAATAAGGATGTCCCGACAACCAACAAAGCAGGCATGCCAAGGATATAAATCATCGCCGGCACCAGTAAAAATCCCCCGCCGATACCAAGAATTGCCGCCAAAAGGCCGCCCACAAATCCGATGCCGGCAGGCACCAGAGCACTGACATAGAGACGGGAACGGGCAAAGCGCATTTTGTATGGCAAGGCTGCTATTGCGGGGTGGATTTGAGAAGCATTGAAGGCCTTACGCATGGTTTTTTTTCGTATAAGCAAGCTGCGAAGGGTTTCAAAAAGCATGAAAAACCCAATGCCGCCCAAAAGGATAATATATAAAAATGAAATGGCGAAATCTATTTGCCCGAGTTTTTCCAGTAACTTAAAAATTAAAATGCCGATGGCTGATCCAAGCATTCCACCTGCGAGCATAATGCCGCCCATTTTCACATCCACATTGCCACGTCTCCAGTGACCGAAAACGCCAGCCACGCCCGAAGCCACGAGCTGCGTTGTTTGCGTACCCACCGCAACAACAGGCGGAATACCAATAAAAATAAGGAACGGTGTGGTTAAAAATCCGCCTCCAACGCCAAGCGATCCTGATAAAAATCCCACAACCATCGACACAAGGAAAATGGTTTCGGCGGATACGGCCATCTCGGCAATGGGAAGGTAAATTTGCATGGAAACTATATAGCCTGAAGAACTTTATCCCGTAAAGTCTCTATAGTAGCTATGGATACGCTCATGATGTTCCTGGCGAATTCTGAACGACCCTAGAATATTCATGAATGACGGATACCAACGCTCGAACGCCAGACGATCGGCGGAACATTCAAAGGCATAGAGCTTATCATTATAAATCGAGGCATAAACCAAGCCACGTTTTTGCACCTTGGTGCCATCATCGGTAACAAAGCTGATATTCGCACGCGACGCAAAACCGCGCCCGAGCCCTGCGTCATTATGAATGGAATGCACTTCGGCAGAACGGTAATCACCGACAAAATCAGCCCAAAATTCTTGCGCCAATGCTTCATGCTGGATCGCGCGGTCATAACGGCGAGGAAAGAGCGTAAAGCGTTTATCGTCAAAAACGCGCATGCGACACATCGCAAAATCATTTTTTCCTTGGGTATACGGCGCATAGATTGTTACAACATCGCCAGCTTGTTGATTGCTGCCAAGCGCCCAACGGTCAGGGAAAGTCAGCGAAGCTTTACTGACAGGATCACGCCAGACAAACTCATTGGCTTGAGCCAACGGCGCAACACCCAGTATAAAAATGATAGTCAGTAAAACAGAGCGCATAATATCCTCCACAAACCCCTGTGGATAAGATATCAGAATCCTTGGAATCTGGCTAGTATAAACTGTGGATAATTTTAAAGCCTAACGAAGGTAAGGGATTTGTAATTTACGTCTGTTCTCGTAATATTGTTCTTCCCAATCATCGCCAAACCTTTCGGCCATGTCATCACGCAGCTCTTGTATTTCTCGGCTTTCTTTAACTTCTAGTCCTTT
>JBFHFW010000159.1:0-3716 GCA_041583395.1 Alphaproteobacteria bacterium | reverse complement strand
GGATTATGCCTTCGACTTAACAAGATTCTAGAAACAGAGGTCTGCAATGGATGCACAAAATAATTTCCTGAAGGGCAAGCGCGGTTTAATTATGGGCGTGGCAAATGAGCGTTCAATCGCTTGGGGGATTGCCGAAATGGCGGCCAATAGTGGTGCGGAGTTGGCATTCACTTATCAAGGGGAAGCCTTGGAAAAGCGCGTGCGCCCTTTGGCTGAGCGTGTGGGTTCTAATATCATTGTACCATGTGATGTCACCGACGAGGCCAGCATTGATGCGGTATTCAAAGCCATTGAAGATGAGTGGGGTCAGCTTGATTTTGTTGTTCACGGGATTGCTTTTTCCGATAAGAACGAGCTTGATGGACTTTATCTGGATACGACGCGTGCAAATTTTGTGCGCACAATGGATATCTCTGTTTATTCCTTTACGGCCGTGGCACAACGCGCCGTGCCATTGATGAAGGAGGGCGGATCTCTCCTGACGCTGACTTATTACGGTGCCGAGCGTGTGATGCCGCATTACAATGTGATGGGGGTGGCAAAGGCAGCGCTGGAGGCTTCAGTACGTTATCTGGCAGCTGATCTTGGTGGTAAGAATATCCGCGTGAATGCAATCTCTGCAGGGCCAATTAAGACTTTGGCAGCTTCCGGTATCGGTGATTTCCGTTATATCCTTAAGTGGAACGAGCTGAACTCGCCGCTGAAACGCAATGTAACAATTGAAGATGTCGGTCGTTCCGGCTTGTTCCTGCTTTCTGATCTTGGTTCTGGTGTCACAGGCGAAGTGATGCATGTCGATAGCGGCTATCACACCGTTGGTATGGTCGCGATTGATAGCGCGGCAGAGACAGCAGAGTTGCTCAGCAGTATTGCCCCTAAAACAACAGCCAAGGCTGCGGAGTAATTTATTATGCCGCATTTTTTGATTATTGCGCGCGATGGAGCAGATTCTGATGCTTTGAAGCGCCGTATGGCTGCGCGTGAAGTGCATATTGCTGATTTTAAATCCGGCTTGGCTTCTGGTCAAAATTTAATAGGCGGGGCACTTTTGAATGACCAAGAAGACATGTGTGGCTCCATGTTGGTGGTTGATTTTCCCTCTCGCGCGGCTTTGGATGAATGGATTGCACAAGATGCCTATGTCACCGGTAATGTCTGGCAGGATATTGAAATTATTCCATTTAAGTTAGCGGGCATTGCTGGTGCATGATCTGGTTCAAAGATTACAAGCTTGATTACCTTGAAGGTCTGCGCAATGCCCATATGGGTGAGCATGTCGGTATCACATTTACCGAAGTAGGCGATGATTTTCTAAAAGCGCGTATGCCGGTTGATAAGCGCACGACACAGCCCTTTGGCATTTTGCATGGTGGCGCATCTTGCGTGCTGTCCGAGACTTTGGGCTCTGTGGCCGCGTGGATGACGATTGATCCCGATCAATACCGCGCCGTGGGGCTGGAGATTAATGCCAACCATATCCGCGCCGTAACTGAAGGCTATGTGATCGGCGAATGCCGTCCCTTACATACCGGTCGTCGTACTCAAGTGTGGCAAACTGATATCACTGAAGAAGCGACCGGCAAGCGGGTCTGCATTTCCCGTCTGACTGTTGCAATCATTGATCAAGGTACGCTGAGTACCCAGAAGGAATCTGTGAAGGTCGGCTAATTCAGTTCCATTTGGCTGATAAGCTCATTTATATCCATTCCTGCCCGTTTGCAGATGGCTTTTGCTTCACTAATTGTGACATGCTTGTTTCTGCTTTGATCATGCGCATGTAGTGGAACCTCAACCCTTTGTTTGTTGCTTGAAGCATGTTCGAAAATAATACGTTCTGCCGAACGTGAAAGCTTCATATCGGGATACATAGCTTGTTCATGTGTTTGGGTCTTTTTTATTTTTTTGCTTTTGTCTCTGACAGAGGTGTAGCCTGCAGCTGCGAGCATATTAAATATTGCTTCGTGGCTAATGAATTTAGGACCTTGATCGGGTTTGTGGTGATGTCTTTTGTTCATGGTTTTTCTCTTGTTTTGTTGTTAATGTCATATTTATAGAAACTCAAATCATATGTAAAGATTTTTTCGCTTGGGCGGGGTATTTGGGGGTTTATATAGAAAGTTAAATCTATTATTATGTGCTAATGAGTGGAAATCGTTTCGGGACATTATTTCAATATACAACTTTCGGGGAAAGCCATGGGCCAGCGATCGGTGCGGTGGTGGATGGTGTTCCGCCGTGTATTGCGCTGAGCGAGGCCGATATCCAGCCCTATCTGGATGCGCGGAAGCCCGGGCAATCGCGCCATACGACGCAGCGGCGCGAGGCGGATGAAGTTAAAATTCTCTCCGGCGTGTTCGAGGGGCAAACAACTGGTACGCCAATTGGTTTGCTCATTGAAAATACGGATCAGCGCAGCAAGGATTATGGCGATATCAAGGATAAATTCCGTCCCGGTCATGCGGATTTCACTTATCAGGAAAAATACGGCATTCGCGATTATCGCGGGGGTGGGCGCTCAAGCGCGCGGGAGACTGCGATGCGTGTAGCTGCCGGTGCCATTGCGCGCAAGGTGTTGGAAACGCAGATTGGTGCGCAGGTCTCTATTCGTGCGGCTGTGGTGCAAATTGGTGATCAGGTGATTAACCGTGATAACTGGGATTGGGATCAGGTCGGACAAAATCCGTTTTGGTGTCCCGATGCGCAGGCGGCGGAAGTGTGGGAAGGTTATCTGGATGGTGTGCGCAAGGCGCATAGCTCGGTCGGCGCAGTAGTCGAGGTTGTGGCCAGCGGTATTCCGGCGGGCCTCGGCGCGCCTGTCTATGATAAGCTTGATGCGGATATTGCCAAGGCGATGATGAGTATTAACGCCACCAAGGCCGTTGAAATCGGTGCAGGGTTCGGCAGCGCAGCGCTTGGCGGTGTCGAAAATGCCGATGAGATCCGGATCGGGCAGGATGGCACACCGGAATTTCAAAGCAATAATGCAGGTGGAATTTTAGGCGGTATTTCCAGTGGGCAGGATATTATCGCGCGCGTGGCCTTTAAGCCGACAAGCTCTATCCTGACACCGCGCAAGACGATTGATAAAGACGGTAATGAAACCGAGCTGATTACCAAAGGCCGCCATGATCCTTGTGTTGGTATTCGCGGCGTGCCGGTGGTCGAGGCTATGATGGCTTGTGTTTTAGCTGATCATTGGTTGCGTCATAAGGCGCAGTGCCTTTAATTCATGCCACAGATAAATGCAACGCCGACAGTTCTATGATAGTTTTGGTCGAGTTCCGGCGTCCTGTGTGCGCAAGGGTAGGTGTTTTTTACTGCTTGTGAGTGCATGAATACGAAAGAGCTTTTGGGCGTATGCCATATTTGATCTTGTGATTCTAGTGATTTCTTCCCTTTTATATCATCGATAAGATCCCACGTGAGTGGGTTGTTTTTGCTCTTTTTAAATTGATTTGTTGATAGCTCAATAAGATCGGTTCCCACCTGTGGTGACATTGTGCAGGTTATACCCGTTGCTATTTGAGATAAATTTCCCTGATAATAACGTGTAAATCGATTTTGATTTTCTGCACGATCCAAGTGTATACGATTTGTTTGTGTGCCATTTGTATACAAGGTAAAGTTTGAGGCACCTAAATTAGCAGCTATAGTAGCTTGAAAAGCAAAATTTGAACCATACTCCTCTTCAAGATAAGTAAGTGTATCTTTTAACG
>JBFHFW010000158.1:0-3736 GCA_041583395.1 Alphaproteobacteria bacterium | reverse complement strand
TTTGGACAAGATAAGAAAGCATGTAACAAAGCATAGCGTGTTTATGGATATCCGCCAGATTGCCCGCATGATAGATATGTTGGTAAGAAAGCATTACTTTTTGGTATTCTTTTACTGATGTTGTCAGAGTAACTTGCTTTATTCGAGTTTTCCATGACAAATTTTACTCATGAAACCTGCTATTATTTACCATAATCTATATTATCACATTTAGCTTAATAGGTGCTGACTATGGCAATCACCATCCCTTTTAGGATGGTATATTGCCAATTTAAACAACCTATTAGACGATAAATGGAGATAAGAAATGGATCAATATGTAGGCTTAGATGTTTCTCAGGATGAGACGCATGTTTGTGTTGTTGACCGTGACGGCAACAAACTTTGGGAAGGCAGTTGTGCCTCAACACCAGAAGGTATTGATGAAACGATAAAAAAGTACGCACCCGAGGCTGTGAAGATTGGCCTTGAAAGCGGTCATCTTTCCACATGGCACTGGCACGGCCTGAATGACATGGGGCTTCCAGCCATATGCATTGATGCGTACCACGCCCACGGTGTTTTGCGCCTTCAGATGAATAAGACGGACAAGAACGATGCGCATGGCATCGCCCAGATCATGCGTTGCAACTGGTACAAAGAAGTGACCATTAAGAGCTTCGAAAACCATGAATCCCGCGCCTTATTCCGTACACGGAGCAATCTGGTCAGTATGCGCACCGATGTTATAAACCAGATCCGGGGCATGCTCAAAACCTTCGGCATCCTGATTAAAGGCATTGCCGGTATAAGATTTGAAGAACGTGTTCAGGAAATCATAGATGAAAGTACGGCTATTGCCCCTCCCCTTCAAATCCAGCTTGAAATGCTGCGCATGATTAAGCAGAAAATCGACGAGCTGGATGAGCTGGTTCTCGATCATGCCTATGCCTGCCAGAAATGCCGTATCTTGATGAGCATTCCTGGCGTAGGCCCAATGACCGCCGCAAACTTCGTTCTGGCTGTCTATGATGCCGACAGATTCGAAAAGTCCAAAAGTGTCGGCGCATATTTCGGTTTAACGCCAAGGCGCAGGCAATCCGGAGAAATGGATTACAACGGGCGCATCTCAAAACGTGGTGATCGTGTCATACGTCACCAGCTCTATGAAGCTGCCAATTCTATTTTAACGAGGGTCAAACAGCCCTCTTCCTTGCAAGCATGGGGTTTGAGAATTGCCAAACGGTCCGGCATGAAGAAGGCAAGGATCGCAGTTGCCAGAAAACTCGCTGTTATCATGCACCAAATGCTGCAAACAGGTGAGTTATTCTGCTTCAACCCTGCAACCGGAGAAAGGGCTGTGTATGCGTAAAATTTAAGAGCAAACAAGTTTGTAGTCTTGTAAATTGAAGGTATGAGACTACGTTTTGTCCCAGCCGGGACGAAAGCTTTCGGTTAACCCGGTATATTTGATGCAGAAAAAGATCGTTATATTTTGGACAAGTAACTTTCAAACTGCGGATCACATTTTGAGGGAACCGAGGCCTCCAAAGCAATAGTGTGGCAGTCCAATGACCACGAAGAGAATGGTGATACCGGCTAGACAAAAACGTATTTAAACGCTAATTTTCAAACTGCTCCTGCACCAATTACACATAATTCCATTAGAGAATTTTGATTAGAAACTGCATGCATGGGTGGTGTCTAAAATGAAGTGCGACTTTTGTTAATTTAAGCCCCTTTTGGGGCGTCATCGCTCTACCATTTTCAGAGAAATCCAGAGAAACACCGTTTTTGTTGAAGAAGACAAAAGGCTCAATGGCTTGTACACCACAGGACATTTGAGAAGGTTTAATCTCATTTTGCGCAAAAGGTCCTGTCTTACTTTTTCTATATTTTTCAATACCTTATATGGTATTTAAACTCCCAGCAGGACATTTAGGACATTTCCCGCCGAAAGATTTGTTTTATAAAAAAATTCTTTAAACTTTTTTCCCCATGTGAATAGTTCCGTAAAAATTGTCCTATTTGTCCTGTTTATCCTACACCATTGTTTTAAAATAATTATTTTTCAAGATAATGCAGGACAATTCAGGACGATTAGGATGATTTATCCCATTACCATTGGCTTTACACGGTGAGTACCAAAGAAATTTTCGCCAGCCCCCAAGTTATTTCGTAGAAATTAATGTTAAGCATCAGACACAAAAATATCAAGCCCCCTCCTCCCCGCGTTTTAAATGTGCGAAGATAGAATTTTGCAGATGCAGCTCCCCGGATTTGGCACGGTTCACCATGGATTTAAAATAAGCCGGCGGGCTTTTCACCGGATTATCAAGGCGCAAGGCTGCTTGATCGGTGAGCAACACACAAATTGCCGCCCCACTCCGCCCTAAGACTTCGCAAGCTTCAGCCCAAAAATCTTGCGGAATATGCAGTTCTTTGGATTTCACCTGATAGGCGGCTTCGACTAAATCATTCCAGTCCATTGCCCGGGATCGCATCGGAATATAAGCCCTAAAGCGCTCGGACGCGGCATTCAGCGTTTGTTTTAATGTTATGTGCTGTAACCCTGCCTTAAGAATAATATTTTCATTTTGATCATCCGATGCAGATGAAGCCCCCTCCCCTATGCGTCTCTGTTGACCTGCGGAATTTCCGAGACTACTTTTTTGAAAGCATTTGGGCGAAGACCTACCAGGACCTGTATCTAATTTATTAGATTGTTTTTGAGTGGTAGATTTGTAGTGAGTGAACTCCTGTTCGCTTTTGAATGAACCTTTTTGTGTTATTTTTGATTCATCTATGGGTCTTATGTGAGTCTTTTGATCCTCTTTTAGGATTAAAGAGGCCCGTTCATATAAGGCCTTATGCTCTTCACGTAGGTTTTGCAAGCGTGCTAAATCCATATGCGCTCTGATCTGAACGGCAATATGCTCATAACTGCGCTCTAATTCATAAAGCGGAGGATCAATCTTGGCTCCCTCCTCCACGGCCAGATAAAGTTCGGCCATGCACGCCTTAATCTGGCGACGATACCAGGAAATCTGCCGCTTGGTTTCCATCCACGCATCATCATAAAGCTTTTTTTGATGAAGGTGATCTTGCAACGCGCCCTTTAAATAGGCAAGCGGGGTCAGATCAACGCCATACGCATATAATATAGCCCCTGTTTGCGGGTCACGTTGGCCATAGCGGCGATGATTACCGCTATCATGCCACGTTAAGGCACCGATATTAAAAAGCGCTTTTTCCAGTTTTTGAATCTGGCGTTCAGAGACGCCCAGATCAAGCGCCGTGCGTGAAAGTGATTGATAAATAATCGGCCGCGCCCCCTGCTCCCAGTCAATATCGCGCGTATAAGCCATATAATAATCAAGCAGCTCAATCATACGCGGGGTAAAACCCATCGATTTTCCGGCGCGTTTGACCAATAACAGTAAGTCATAGCGCTGTGTATTTTCTTCCAGCCCTGCGAAATCATCGCATTGCGCAAGGGTTTCGCGATAATGCGGAGAGCTAATGCGCCCCCCTACTCCACTATGGGAAAGTGTTTGTGAAATATGATGCATAGTATTTTTAAGCAAGCCCCCGATTATAGCCTTGGGATAAAGACGCAAAAATCCTTTGCAAACCTAGATTAGGCTTGCATTGCGATTCGCTTAAAAGTAAAATGGAGGTGTTAGATCGATTTGCTTTAAGCGAATATCTTAGATTTTAAAAAGCTGCCGCGCCAACGGTGGCTTTTTTCTTTATG
>JBFHFW010000157.1:0-3761 GCA_041583395.1 Alphaproteobacteria bacterium | reverse complement strand
GACAGCATTATCCCAGTCAAAGATGCCTCCTCAGCAGCACCAAAGCATCTCCAATTGCTTTTACAACTGCTTGGGTTTCGGCTTTCATCTTATGCTGCCTCTTGCATCGGCGTCGCATCATCCATTAAAAATGCGCACATATCTGCCATCACTTGTGACATATCCGTATCAGCATTTGTAGAAACCTGCATAATCCGACCATCCATACATTCAAGATCAACCAACAAGTCATTGGCTTCATCAAACGCAACAACAGACTTCCCTGCATTCACAAATCCACCCACAAAACGACGCGTATGCGCAGTTTGCTTCAATTTATCCATAGAGCGTTGACCACCGGGGACAATCAACATATCAAAATCCACAGCCAGAGCCTTATTCAAAAACGCGTCAGCAACAAAATTGAGTCCCCAACTTCCGTCTCTCCAGCTATTCACCAACCCCTGATCCATGCTCACAATACGAATATCGGCACCGCTATCTTGCAAAGCGCGTTGGGCTTGCGTCATATCGGTTTCGTTAAATCCATTTGCGACAAGTACGGCAATTCTTTGACCAAGAAGGGGTTTATGCATAGTAATTTTACTCCTGATTTTTATTTTTTGGTGAACCCAGTTGGGCGTGGTTATAAGGGGCTTTGCAGCACGGTGTCAATCATGATTTTAAATAACCCTTGATCATAACGTTAAAACAATGCCTTAGCCATGTTGAAAACTTCTTATAAAACATCTGGAAGCTATACACAAAAAAACAAGGCAGAAGCCACTCACTGCCTTTACACGCCACAAGCGACCCATTACAACAAAGACCATAAGCTATTAATCAAGACCTCCATAGGAGCACACAAGATCATGAAATCTCTGCGCAATTTTGTACTTATCGCTGGATCCCTTGCCCTAAGCGGCTGTTCAGTTTTCTCAAGCTTCAGCGAAGTCGAGGCATTAAACCAGACCGAAGCCATGGGGAGCCCCTTCACACAGGCGCTGACCAGAGAATATAGAGCTTATGCAAATAACTTACTTAACGACGAATTTGATTATCCCGATGCACTGCATTTTGCGCGCAAAGGTCTGGTCTCGGCCTCCGGCGATGTTACATTACCAGAAGCTCTTGATGACTGGAGCCTCAGTGATAAACACCGGGCAGAGCTCGGCGCTGCGCGTGGACGTTTGATTGTCGCCTTTGATCTGGGTGGCCGCGAAGTCGTACCGGATCTGGCAGCAATGACACAAGCACGCTTTGATTGCTGGATTGAAAATCAGGAAGAAAGCTGGCGTGTAGAAGAAGGCAGCTGGGGGCGAAATGACATGGATACGTGCAAAAATGAATTTGCATCCCTGATCAACCAACTTGAATCTGCTGTTCAACAGCCCGCGCAAAAACCAGCCCCCGCCAAGCCCGTTGGTGTATACGATGTTGATGCTGCCGCACCGATGCAAGCAGAAAATGCTATGTATCTGGTTTTCTTTGACTGGGACTCCAGTGCTCTGGGGGCTGCTGCCAATAATGTGCTTGATGCAATCTCCGGAGAGATTTCACACAACCCGCCAAATGCAATCAACATTGTAGGACATGCGGATACATCCGGCGCAAAAGCCTACAACAAACGTCTGGCCTTTAAACGCGCCAATACCGCACGTGATGCCCTTATCGAGCGCGGCATTGATCCTACACTCATTGCGGTTGATGCCAAAGGCGAGACAGAACTTCTTGTCCCCACAGCTGATAACGTACGCGAACCAGCCAACCGCCGCGTGAACATTTCCTTTGAGTAACATGTATAACAAAGGGAAGGGCTGACCCATGCCAACGCTTCGCCCTGCGCTTTATATCATCGGTGCGCTGCTCTCAATTCTTTCGATCTGCATGGTTCTGCCGATGCTGGTCAACATCTATATCGATAATTCCGATTGGCACGGCTTTTTTATCAGCATTATCATAACCTCCTTTTTTGGCGGATCGCTTATGCTGAGTAATGCTTGTCGTGATTTTACCCTCTCAACCCGTGAAACCTTTATCATCACAGTGAGCGCATGGTTAGCAATTACCCTTTTTGGTTCACTGCCCTTCAAGCTCTCTGACATTGATATGCATTTCACAGATGCCTTTTTTGAATCCATGTCCGGTATTACAACCACCGGCGCGACCGTAATCCCGAACCTGTCCGAAGCATCCCCAGGTATTTTGATATGGCGCGGGTTATTGCAATGGCTCGGCGGCATCGGGATTATCATCATGGCGCTCTCGGTTCTGCCCATTTTGAAAGTCGGGGGGATGCAGCTCTTTAGATCAGAAACCGGTAGCCACGAAAAAGCACTCCCACGCGTAACAAAATTATCTATCTCCATCACCCTGATTTATACATTTTTCACACTCTCATGCCTTGCCTTGTATCTCGCCAGCGGCCTCAGCCCACTTGATGCCTTTGCCCATGCCCTTACCACAATTTCAAGCGGCGGGTTTTCAACACGTGATGGCGGATTTATCACTCTCGATAATCGGGGTGCCGAATTTGTAGCCTTCATCTTCATGATCATCAGCGGCCTGCCCTTTGTGCTGTTCTTGCGCGCCTCACGCGGTGACACAAAAGCCCTAACCCACAATGCCCAAGCCCGCGCCTATATCACCATACTGGCCGTGACCATTGTTGCTCTGATTTTTTGCATGATGTTTATTGATATGATGCCTTTTGGGCGTGCACTACGCTACGCGGCATTCAACGCGGTTTCGATCATGACAGGAACAGGCTACAGCAACACCAACACCGCGGCCTTCGCAGGACATGAAATAAGCATCTTGTTCTTCCTGATGGTATTGGGCGGGTGCGCGGGCTCAACAACCTCCGGCCTAAAAATTTTCCGCTTTCAAATTCTGGAAGCCACTGCCAAAACCCAAATCCAAAAACTTGTTCATCCCAACGCTGTTTTTATTCCGCGCTATGATGGACAGCACATCCCCAAAGACACAATTATGTCTGTGCTTAGCTTATTCTTCGTCTTTGCGCTGACTTTTGCACTCAGCACAATGATGCTCTCATGGTTGGGGCTGGATTTTATTACCGCACTGTCTGCTACCGCGGCCTGCCTATCTAATGTCGGGCCCGGCTTTGGTGATATCATTGGCGCAAATGGCACCTATGCACCACTTCCTGATGCAGCAAA
Organism: Alphaproteobacteria bacterium; assembly: GCA_041583395.1. Classification (GTDB taxonomy): domain Bacteria; phylum Pseudomonadota; class Alphaproteobacteria; order Micavibrionales; family Micavibrionaceae; genus UBA6929. The sequence continues at coordinate 600 of JBFHFW010000157.1, read as the reverse complement.
ATGGCTCCTCTCCTTTTGCATGCTCTTGGGACGTCTAGAACTCTTCACTGTCCTCGTCCTCTTCTCACCCTATTTTTGGAAACGATAGTACACACATTGTTTTTGCAAATTCCTGTAAAAACATGTATGTTTTTATATGAATATGTAAAAAGGTTTGAAGTTGGGCATAACACAGTACAAAACAGTCGACAATCCAACACCACCAAAAGGCGCTGAAGGTGCTCAAGCGCTATGGGCAATCCAAATTGTAACTGTAGATAGCCTAAAATGGAATGGATTCAAGCGCCTCTCCAAATTATTAGGCCGTAACTCTGTCGAACACTCCGCCACAAGACTGGCACAAGTTTGGTGTGATGCTAATCAAAACCTCCTTAAAGATCCTCAGACGGGAAAACCCTACCCCCCGATTACTGTACGAGGTCAACTGAACCCCGCCGCAATAGACCCCGAGGATGGAAGTTTTGTTGGGCTACGTATTGATCCTCATACGATAAGAGACATCCTGACATCATTTATACCGGAATGGTTAATCGATAAAATCAACAAGACTATCTTTAAAAAAGATAAAGAACAGTATCCCCCCAAATGCAAACTGGGTGT
>JBFHFW010000156.1:0-3791 GCA_041583395.1 Alphaproteobacteria bacterium | reverse complement strand
TCTCCAGACCAGCCCTGAATTTGCGATGAAAAAGCTGCTGGTGGCGGGCGTGCCCAAGATGTATCAAATCTGTCATGTCTTTCGCAACGGGGAGGGATCAAAGCTGCATTCTCCTGAATTTACAATGATTGAGTGGTACCGTGCGCAGGCTGATTACCGCGATATCATGGATGATTGCGTTGATTTGCTGCGGCATGTGGCCTCTGCTTTGAATATCGAGATGTTCAAACATGGAAAGCTCAGTGCTAATCCTTTTTTGACATGGGAATTTATGTCTGTGTCCGAGGCTTTTGAGCAATTTGCGCAAATCAATTTGGCCGAATATATAGACGATACACAAGGCTTTGCAAAAGTGATTGCCGCACAAGGCATTCGCGTGGCCGAGGATGATCGGTGGGATGATTTATTCTTCCGCGTAATGGCGGAAAAGATAGAGCCTTATCTGGGCATGGATGTTCCTAGCATCTTATATGATTACCCGGCCTGCATGGCGTCTTTATCCCGCCGTAAACCGGAAGATCCAAGATTCGCCGAGCGCTTCGAGCTTTATGTCTGCGGCATAGAGCTGGCCAACGCCTTTTCCGAACTCACAGGCGCGGCAGAACAACGCGCGCGCTTTAAAGAAGAGCTGACGGCTAAAAAGGCGATCTATGGTGAGGAGTATCCCGTAGATGAAGGTTTTCTCAAAGCACTTGAACATGGTATGCCGGAAAGCGGTGGTATAGCGCTTGGCCTTGATCGTTTGGCGATGTTGTGTAGTGATGCTGAAACTATACAGCAGGTACTTTGGGCACCGGTGGAGAATGCTTAGATTTGGGTTGACATATTAAGTTGTTTCGCGTATTGTTAGCCATCTTAAATCAAATGATGGTTTTTTATTATGGATGGTCAAACAATAAAAAAGATAGAAATGCTGGGGAGCGCGCTGGAAAAGCGTTCAGATCTTCTGGGAAGCCGTGCTCGGCTGGTTACTGCTTTTCGCAAGGTAAACAAAATTGATGTTAATGCGGACTTGATCCGAAAACTTAAGAGAGAGATTTGTGAAACTGTAGGGATTGAGGGGGGCACTGGAAATGAACATGCCTTTCTTGAGATTGCAGAGCGTGCAGAATGGGCCGCGCATAATCTTTTTGAAGAGACGGCTGGCAAGAGAGAGCTCTTGCTGGAATCGGCACAAAAAATTCGGCAACATGCTAGGGGAGAGGCCGCTAATCTTAATACATCTGCAGCCAATTCCTATCGGGTTATACGCCCGATCAAGCATGCCTGTGAGCGTGTAGATCACTGGGTAAAAGAAAGATTGGGGCACTTCGACCTTTAAGCCGCTTGTTCAGCTTTGGCTCTTATTGCAAGTGACTTTCCGGCGCTACCCAAATCGGCAATACATTCATCCAGACGTTTAACCATACCTTCTTCACCGGCGCGCATGATTTTGCGAGGATCGTATTGCTTTTTGTACGGCGTGCCGTCTTCTGGATCAATCTGATATTTGAAGGCTTTAGCATTGGCATCAACATATTCACCCATCGCGAAAGCTGTAGCAAATTGTGTATCTGTATCGATATTCATTTTGAAGACACCATATGTGAGCGCCTCGGCAATTTTCTCTTTTTCCGAACCGGAACCACCGTGGAACACAAGATCCAGCGGATTAGCACCGGTGTTATGCGTCTTTTGTACAAGCGCTTGTGAGTTTTTCAAGATCTCGGGACGCAGCTTCACATTACCGGGTTTGTAAACGCCATGCACATTACCAAATGAGGCGGCAAGCGAGAAATGCCCGATTGGTGAGAGCATTTCATAAGCACGCAGGCAATCTTCTGGCTGCGTATAAAGAAGTGGATTATCCGCACCGATATCATCATCAGAGCCCACACCATCTTCCTCACCGCCCGTGACACCGAGCTCGATCTCGATACTCATATCGATTTTAGCCATACGCTTCAGCAGGCGCGCAGATTCGCTGAGGTTGAAATCAATATCATCAGCTGAAAGATCCAGCATATGAGAGCTATAAAGTGGTTTGCCTGTGGCTTTATAGTGCGCTTCACCATGTGTAATCAGCTCTTCCAGCCAAGGGATAAGCGCGCGGTTGGCGTGATCTGTGTGAAGAACAACGCAAATGCCGTAATGCTCGGCCAGTAAATGCACATGCTGCGCAGCAGAAACGGCACCCAGCACTTTGGCTGCAAAATTATCAGGACACCCCTTGCCAGCATAAAACTCGGCGCCACCATTGGAAAGTTGAATGATAATGTCGGATTTGTTTTTGGCTGCTGCCTCCATCACCGCATTGATCGAGTTCGTACCAACCACATTCACCGCAGGCAGCGCATAACCGCCATCTTTGCAGGCTTTCAGAAGTGTTTTGTAGTCCTCGCCAGTAACAACACCGGGTTTTAATTGTGCAGCCATCAATCCAGATCCTTTTTATTCAGAATTTCATCGCATAAATTTATAACGAAGACCGTGGAGAAGCGCAAGACATCGTCAATGCAAAAAGCTTGACGCCATGTGAGGTGATCTTTAGTGTTTATACATATTTAAAAAGAGAGGGGCTGTTTATGAGTAAGGGAACAAAGCAAGGCAAGGCATGATGGGTTTGGAAGATTTTGTTTCTGCAGCGATGGACGTAGTTGCAGGTGGAAAACCTACCCAAGAGGGTGATGCAGCCCTAGATAGAGCTTTGCGAATACAAGAAGAAATTAACACACTTGTGTCTAATATTCAGGCGCAATTTGTGATTGCTAGATCTGGAGCATTAGATCATCAGGCGCTCGCAAAACTACAAGAGAGATCTAAAGATCTTCAGGATAACCTTGCAAGAGATCTTGGTGTTCATATTGGTATTCTTCCAAATGATAATCTGTCTATTCTTTCAGCGGCTGCTGAGTCTCAGGGATATGATGGTATCAAGGAACTGCAGGAGTGCCCGCAGCTTTATGCTGATATGTTTGAACGCGCTCAAGAAGCAGTGAGCATGGAAATGTCACCCAATGCATAAAAAAAAACCGGCCCGGGTGTATAAAACGCCGCAGGCCGGTTCATGTTCACGGAGAACGGTTTAGAACCACTAATATGGAGTCCTAAGCCCGTCTTGTCAAATTAGGCTTTAGTCCTTATACCCCACTTCATGCATCTTCATGGCTGTATCGAGCATACGGCAGGAAAATCCCCATTCATTATCGTACCATGACATGACACGGACGAATGTTTCATCCATCACCTTTGTGCCATTGAGGTTAAAGATGGAGGAGTGCGGATCGTGGTTAAAATCAACAGAGACACATGGATCGTCGTAAACGGCCAAAATGCCTTTCATTGAGCCATTAGCATGTTTTGTAACGGCGGCGTTAATCTCTTCAACATTTGTAGCGCGCTTGGCAACAAATTTTAGATCAACCAATGACACATTCGGTGTCGGCACACGAATGGCAACGCCATCAAGTTTACCGTTGAGCTCCGGTAGTACTTTGCCAACAGCTTTGGCTGCACCGGTAGAGGTCGGGATCATGCTCATCGCTGCTGCACGGGCGCGGTATGGGTCTTTGTGCGAGCCATCAACAAGGTTCTGGTCACCTGTATAAGCATGAATTGTCGTCATGAAACCGTGATCTATACCGATTTCTTCATGTATTGCCTTAGCAATAGGCGCTAAACAGTTTGTGGTACAAGATGCATTTGAAACGATGGTGTCATCTGCTGTGATGATGTCGTGATTAACGCCATAAACAACCGTTGTAATGTCTTCACTCTTCGCAGGAGCAGAGATCAGCACTTTTTTAGCACCC
>JBFHFW010000155.1:0-3840 GCA_041583395.1 Alphaproteobacteria bacterium | reverse complement strand
CACCATAATGGCTGTTTGTTGCGGATCACGCTGGGGACGCACGAATCTTCTCATCCCCGAAGCATAAACAGCCCCCCACCAAACGTAAATGATTCTCTTGCATTTCACATGCGTCCGCGTCATAAAATCAGCATGATCGTGTTGATTGATAACTATGACAGCTTCACTTACAACCTCGTCCAATATCTCGGTGATTTGGGGGAGCAAGCCCACGTTGTGCGCAACGATCAAATCACCGTGGATGAAATCCTTGCCCTGAGCCCCGCGGGAATTTTAATCTCCCCCGGCCCCAGTAATCCAGATAATGCGGGCATCTGCCTCGAGATGGTAGAACGCGCGGCAACAGAAAACCTACCGCTTTTGGGCGTATGCCTTGGCCACCAAACCATCGGACAAGCCTTTGGCGGAGATATCGTGCAAACCACACCAATGCACGGCAAGACCTGCACCATCACCCATAGCGGTAAGAGCGTTTTTACAAACCTGCCCTCCCCGATCACAATCACGCGCTATCATTCCCTGACGATTGCACCCGAAACGCTGCCCGATGTGCTGGAAATCACTGCACAGACGCAGGACAGCGTGATTATGGGCGTGCGCCATAAAACCAAGCCCATTCACGGCGTTCAGTTCCACCCCGAGAGCATCGCGACCGAGCACGGTCATGCCATGCTGGAAAACTTCTTGAAAGAGCTATGATTACACATCTAGAAACACTGCGCGCCGGTAAAGACCTCACCGAAGATCAAATGATCAAAGCCATGGCCATTATCATGGAAGGCCACGCCAGCGACGATGAAATCAAAGAATTCCTGACCCTACTGGCCGCCAAAGGCGAAACTGTCGAAGAAATTACAGGTGCAGCAAAAGTCATGCGCAAAAAAGCCTCCACCATCAAAGCCCCCTATGGCAGTGTCGATTGCTGCGGTACGGGGGGTGATAAATCAGGCACCTATAATATCTCCACAGCCGTTGCTTTGACTGCTGCCGCCTGTGGTGTAACGATCGCCAAACACGGTAACCGCGCGGCAAGCTCGAAATCCGGTGCGGCGGATGTCCTTGAGGTGCTCGGCGTCAAACTTGATCCACCCCATGACGTGATCGAGCAAGCATTAGAGCGCGTCGGCTTTGCCTTCCTGATGGCGCCCCAGCACCACCAAGCCATGCGCCATGTTGCCCCCGTGCGTAAAGAGCTTGGTACACGTACGATCTTTAATCTGCTAGGGCCTCTGGCCAATCCGGCAGGCACGAAATATCAGCTGATCGGCGTATATGACCGCAAATGGGTGCGCCCGATGGCTGAAACGCTTAAAAATCTCGGCACAAAGAGCGCATGGGTCGTCCATGGGTCGGATGGACTGGATGAAATCACCACAACGGGTGAGACCTATATCGCCAAGCTTGATCCCGAGGGCAATATTACAGAGCAAACTCTGACCCCTGAAGATTTCGGCTTACCCCTGCTCACAGCCCCCGATAAGCTCAAAGGCGGTGATGCGGAAGAAAACGCCAAAGCTCTGCGCGCGGTTTTAGAAGGCCAAAAGTCAGCCTACCGCGATATCGTGATTGCCAATACCGCCGCTGTGCTGTGTATTGCAGGCAAAGACAGTGACCTGAAAGCAGCCGCTGCCAAAGCCGCAAACGCGCTTGATAGCGGGGCTGCCAAGGAAGTTTTGCGCGACTACATTGCCTTTTCCCGCAAAACGGAGGCCACATCATGAGCTCTGTTTTACAAGAAATCTGCGCCCGTAAAGCCGAACATGTCGCCGTACAAAAAGCCAAAATATCACTCCGCGAGCTTGAGCAACGCGCAAAAACCCAAGAGCACCCCCTCGGTTTTATCAACGCCTTAAAGATGGCTGAATTTCCCGCCATCATTGCCGAGGTTAAAAAAGCATCACCCTCCAAAGGCCTGATCCGTGCGGATTTTGACCCTGCGAACATTGCTAGAACCTATGAAGATAATGGCGCAGCTTGTATTTCGGTTCTGACCGATGAGCCCTATTTCCAAGGGCATGATGATTACTTTACCGCCGTTAAAGCAGCCGTCAAGCTGCCGATGCTGCGCAAGGATTTCATGATTGACCCCTATCAAATCACCGAATCACGCGCACTGGGTGCCGATTGTATTTTAATTATCATGGCCGCGCTAAGCGATAATCAGGCTGCCGAACTCTTCGCTGCAGCGACCGAACTCGGCATGGATAGCCTGATTGAGGTGCATAACCAAGAAGAGCTGGAACGCGCCGCGAATCTTAACCCAGCCATGATCGGCGTGAACAACCGGAACCTCAAAACACTTGAGGTCAGCGTACAAACTTCCATCGATCTTGCCCAATATTTTCCTGCCGATACGCTCGCCGTGGCTGAAAGCGGCCTTGGTGATTTCGCCACATTGGGAACACTCAAAACCCATGGCTACAGCACATTCCTGGTCGGTGAAAGCCTGATGCGCCAAGCAGATATCGGCACCGCTTTACGCAATTTGCGCGGACAGCAATAAAAGAACAGAACAAAAACACTTGACGCCAAAAGTGAACTAAAGTAGAACATAAAACGTACAACCATTGCACTTATCTGAGGAGAATATGTGCCATGCTAACGAAAAAACAACATGATTTGTTGCTCTATATCTATGAGCATATGACGGGTGATGACATCGCACCGTCATTTGACGAGATGCGCGAAGCCCTTGGCCTGAAATCAAAATCGGGCATCCATCGCCTGATCACAGGACTGGAAGAACGCGGCTATATCGAGCGCTTGCCCCACCGCGCACGCGCCATTGCCATTAAGCGCATCCCCGAGAGCTTCGAGCAGCATGAGAAAGAACCTGTAAGCGCCGCTTCACACGCAAGATCCGGCGCGGCTGCTCCACCACAAAATATGACGGCGATCCAAATTCCCGCCCATGTCGAGAGCATCCCCCTATGCGGAAAAATATCGGCAGGCACGCCTATTGAGGCTATCCGCCATGAAGGCGATAGCATCCAAATTCCCCCCGGCTTTGCGGGAACGGGCGAGCTTTACGCCCTGACGATTGATGGGGATTCCATGATCAATGTCGGCATCTTTGATCTAGATACAGTCATTATCAAACGCTGTGACACGGCTGAAAATGGCGCGATTGTCGTGGCTCTTGTCGATGGCGAGGAAGTCACACTCAAGCGCCTGAAACGCGAAAACGGCAAAGTGGTTCTTTACCCCGAAAATGACAACTACACCCCGCAAGTCTATGAGCCAAACCGTGTGCAGATCCAAGGGAAACTCGTAAGCCTGATGCGGTCTTATAATTAGAGTTTTGGCATACCCCGAGATATCTTGTAGAATACGCGGATATGTTGGACGCGTTTTCTTTTCTATCACCACAAAATCTTGCCGTTACACTGATATTCCTATCAGCCATTTGCCACGCCTCGGCTAATGCAATCCTGAAAACGGCGCCCGATAAACTCGTTGCAAATGTGGTTATCATCATAACACGCGGCACCCTCATGACCCCCTTCATCTTCTTTGTCCCCATACCGGAGGGACAGCAATGGCTATGGATCGCTCTATCAACGCTCATTCATGTTTGCTATCAATTCCTACTGACGCAATCTTATCATCATGCAGACTTCTCTGTAGCCTATCCACTTGCGCGTGGTATAGCGCCCCTTTTTACTGCGATTGGCGCATTTGTTCTTCTGCAAGATGATTTAACAGCACAAAGTCTTACCGGTATTTGCATGATTAGCGCAGGTATTTTGCTCTTCTCGACAGAAACCAAGAAATGTAAACATACTGGCCTTCGCGATCTTTCTCCCACGGCATTCTTTTTAGCCACAGCAACAGGGCTGT
>JBFHFW010000154.1:0-3852 GCA_041583395.1 Alphaproteobacteria bacterium | reverse complement strand
GCTCAATTCTTCAGGACATATCAAGTCTGGAGCCAATCCCCTGAATTAGGTGAAGAATTCAACAAATCAGCAAACATGTACCGCTACAAATTTAATACGAAAACACAGGAACAAACAGTAAATCTTTTGTCAGAGCGCATGGCTCAACTGACTGTGAATTATCTAAGAGGAATGCACAAGAAACATGCCATAAAACATAGAATTCCAGCCACAACAACAAAACCGGATAGTACTAAAGATCCAATATTGGGAGAGAATAACTCTAAATTTAAAGCTACGATCACAAATGCTGCGGAATCATTTTTAAATAATAAAATACAAGAAAAAAGGCGAGCAACAACACTCAAAGGAGTTATGGTATTGCTTAGCCCATCCCAAATTCTGAATTCTCCACGTTAATAAACCTACCTTGATTTCTATTTTCCCCTCAGTTAAAAATTGTGCATGACAAGCACACAAAAAAACACCCCTAAAACCGAACAAATGAACTTCAGCGCCGATGTTGCGCGACTCCTCGATATCGTTGCCCATGCGCTTTATACCAATCACGATGTCTTCTTGCGCGAGCTTATCTCTAACGCGGCAGATGCTTGTGATCGCCTACGTTATGATGCGATACAAAATCCGGATCTCACCAAAGACAATTCCAATTTCCGCATCCATATTTATAAAGACACCGAAGCGCGCACACTGACCATTACCGATAATGGTTGCGGGATGAACCATGATGAGCTCATCGAAAATCTGGGTACTATTGCTAAATCCGGCACGGCTGCGCTGATGGAGCAAATGAAAGCAGCCAAGAGCAATGGCGGCGGTGAAAAATCCGACCCCTTAAAGCTGATCGGGCAATTTGGTGTGGGCTTTTATGCCTCTTACATGGTGGCCGACAAAGTCACCGCCACCAGCCGTAAAGCCGGTGAAGATAAAGCTCATACATGGGTATCTGATGGGCGCACAGGCTTTGAAGTCTCCAAAGCTTCAAAGGAAGAAGAAACCAAACTCGACGGCTTACGCGGGACAGCCATCACACTACACCTTAAAGATGAAGGCAGCGACTTCTTGCTTGATGAGAAAATCAAACAAACGGTTGCGCTTTATTCCGATCATATCGATGTTAAAATCTTCCTGTGCACACCGCACGAAACTGATAAAGGCGAAGGCCAGCCGATTAATAAAGGCTCGGCCATCTGGGCACGCAGTAAATCCGATATCACCCAAGAACAATATACCGAGTTTTACCGCTCCATCACTCATGGCTTTGATGAGCCGCTGCTCACCAGCCACTGGCGCGCCGAAGGTGTGATTGAGTTCTCCGCCCTGCTCTTTGTGCCCACCATGCGCCCATGGGATCTTTATGACCCCTCCCGCAAGGCCGCAACGAAGCTCTATGTCCGCCGTGTCTTTATCACCGATGATCTCGAAGGGCTGATGTATCCGTGGCTGCGCTTTGTCCGCGGCGTGATTGATAGCGAAGACTTGCCGCTGAATATCTCGCGCGAGGGACTACAGCATAATCCGATCATCAGCAAAATCCGTACAGCCGTTACAAAACGCATCCTCAAAGACCTCGCAAAACTTGCTCAGGAAGATGCACCGGGCTTTGCGACATTTTGGGGGCAGTTTGGCGCCGCCCTTAAAGAAGGCCTCTATGACGCCGATCAGCACCGTGATGATATCTTTAATGTCTGCCGCTTTTATTCGACCCATGATGATGGCAACACCCTGATCAGCCTTGATGAATATATCAACCGCATGCATGCCGATCAGGACAATATCTACTATATCAGCGGCGAAAATGTTGAAGCACTCAAACACTCTCCGCAAATTGAAGGCTTTAAAGCCAAGGGCATTGAAGTGCTGTTTATGACAGATACAGTTGACGATTTCTGGCTGCAGCAAGTCACTGACTACAAGGACAAAAAATTCAAATCTGTCACCAAAGGCGATGTTCACCTTGATAAAGATGAAAAAGAGGAAGAGCAAAGCGAAGAAGCCACCGCCCTGCTGGATCAATTCAAAGAGATCCTGAAAGATGAGGTCAGCGAAGTCCGTGCCTCACACCGCCTGACCGATAGCCCCGTATGCCTTGTTGCGCCCGAGGAAGGCACCGATATGCATATGGAGCGCGTGCTCAAGCTGCACCAGAACTATCAAGGCACAACAAAGCCAGTACTGGAGATTAACACGCACCATGCGCTCATCGAAAAACTAGGCCAGATCACAGATAAAAAAGAAATTGAAGAAGCCGCGCATTTGCTGATGGATCAGGCACGCATCATTCAGGGAGAGCCCCTAAAAAATCCAGCCGCATTTGCCCGCCGCATGAGCTTATTCATGGAAAAAGGGTTATAGACCAACCCCTTACTGACAGCTGTTTTTACCATCATAGGTGCAGCCTGCCGCCAAGCAGACTTTATCTTCCATAGGGCGTCCTTCGACTTCATAAGTTACGCCGGTTGGTTGAGGCTTGATAGTCGCGCAACGTTTAGCAGAAGTTTGATCCAGCCAGTTTTGCTGCGGATCGATCTCTCCCTGATCTACCGACAATAAAACCGCCTTTTTCCAGTCTTCATTACGCTTGGGATTGTTACACATCCGCATATCTACCGCATACATCACCGGAAAATCGATAAAATAGTTCTCTGAAAAATTCTCACACTGCGCCTCTTTCCAGACTTCACTCATTGCCGCACAGGTTGTTGATCCGGGAAAGCTTTGCTTTAAATAATCAACAGACCCCTGAAGACTTCCCTGCTCGAAGACTTGCGCAGCATCTTCACCCATATTCGCAGCCCCACCTAAATCAATGGCCTGTGAAAGAAAACAAGAATATTCCAGCACACTACGTGGCTTTTTAATGAGAATTTCAGCCATCTCGATCTCGCGCTCAGCTTCCATCCATGCACGCGATGTCATGCGCTTGTTAAAATCCGCATCACATGTTGGCTGACCTTCCATAGCACCTGCCAGCGCATAAGAGCCGCTTAAAACAAACAAAATGACAAGAAAAAGAAGATGCCGCACCGTATAAACCCCTCTGCCCACCATTGTAACATAGACAAATAGAAGAAGGCCAACTTGAATCTCAAAGCAATCCCTGATGATGCGCATGGCTCATATCATCAATCTCATCATCGGAGAAATCAAAATGGCGGGCGATTTCCTCGATCATCACCTGACGGACGAGGATTTCCAGCTCTTCGCATTCCTCGCACCACATATCCAAAATCGGACGACGGAAAAGAATCAACACATCGTCATCATTGGCACTTTTCATCTGTACACCCGGTGAATGTTCCTTCCCGCTTTTATATAGTGCAACAAGCTCGTAAGGGTCTTCAATGCCTTGTTCTTGCTCGATCACTTCATCAGGGAAATCTTCGATTTGTATTGCCAGAGAATCACAATATTCAACTAATTCATCCGGCAAAGTATCAAGGACATGAAACGCCATTACCTGCAAGTCATCCATGCTGGGTGGGCGGGAAAAATTCATGATGATCTGTTGCCCGTTCATGACATAGACCTCAATTCCTTAAGGGTTAAAACAATACCAAATCTTATGATTCTAGAGCTGAGTCTACGCCGCCGAAAAAACAGAGACAAGATTCTTGCTTAAGATATTAACAAGACGATGTTAAATTTTGCTATTCGTTGTGCTCTGGCGTGGGTCTTGTACAATTTCGATGAGCGCTGGCCCTTCATGCTCCAAAGCCTGCGCAAAAACAGAAGCGAACTCTTCCGCGCTCTTGGCCCGTGCGGCAAATGCACCGTAGCTCTGCCCCAGCGCTACAAAATCAGGGTTTGTTAAATCCGTTGCGCTGGTACGCCCGGGAAAATCACGTTCCT
>JBFHFW010000153.1:0-3859 GCA_041583395.1 Alphaproteobacteria bacterium | reverse complement strand
CCTTCTGTTACACGCACGAGCAACATTGAAAACAGGGTGATCCCCATGATCATAACAACTATTTTTTGCCGTATAGACGCATTTTTAAATCGTTGATTTATACTCACAGTGTGCCTTACCTAATCACGTCAGCGATATCCAATAGACGTGCACTCAACTTAATATTTTGCTGTTTTAGATTTTCCAAGTTCACCCGGATCTTGATTTTTTCACCGACAAGCCGCAACTCTACGGCTCCTCCGGCTTCAATGAACCCTCGCCCATCTCCAACTGTCAAAATATGCTCTTGTCCATCAAGCTCCCTAAGCTTTGAATAATTTTCAGGGGAGAAATAAACGATATGACAGTGAGAAACGTCATAAAGATTGTTAATTGAGCTAACATCATAAATTACTGATGCACTCTTTTTTTCTGCAATATAAGATAGAGATGAGCCAAAAGAATGGGGACCAAAAACACAAAGCCTTGCAGGACGCCCCAAGGAAGGTGAATTTTCATCTGGCCAAGATGTGTAATCAAAAAACTTAAATAAGAAAACAGCCTTAACTTTATCAATTTTATCTTGAGGAATGGCCAAAGAAGGCCTTATCACGGTGCAAAATGTTACCATGATCACTATAAGAAATAACTTCGATTTCTTTGCGTGCACCATCATCATATTCAATTAAACCTGCTTTTCATGCCACACGGGAATTCGGCACTCTTTCACCATTCCAAATTTTGATTCCCATGAACAATTGCTGTAACCTTATTGCCTATCTCATTATAATATAACTCATCAAAGCTCGTGGCCTTTGCTTGTGCTATTCCTCTACCATGCGTATCCATTGCCCGTGCAGGATCAATTTCAAGATATTGTTGCCAATCAAAGCCTTTCCCTTGATCCTCTATACTCACACTATAACCTGCTTTACCTTTTTCAAACAATACCTCTACAACCTTACTTTGAAAAATCGGGAGCGCCGCGCGGCGCTCTACTTCCTGCTGCCAATTTCCCTTTTCAAAAAACTCTGTTTTATCATCATAGCTCATGGCTAAATTTCCATGTTCCACTGCATTAATCATTAAACGCGCCAACCCAGGTAAAACACGCTCTGGGTCAGGATAACAATTTGCCAAAAACGCAGAAAGATGCTCAGCTTCCGTAACAGTCTTAAATACAAATCTACATGAGCAGATAAGAGCAAAACCAGTTTTATGTTTTTGCAGCTCCGCTTTCAACTTATTTTGCTGTTGTACCTCGCGCGCCGCAGACACAACCACAGACTGTAAAATCGCCTCATCTAACGGTTTTGTCAAATAGTAAAACACACCAGCGTCTATACCTTTGCGGATTTCTTCGCCCTGATCATAACCGGTAACCATAATAACCGGTATCCGCTCAAGGTTTTTACTTTCTTTCATGATCCGGAGCAATTCCAACCCCTTCATACCGGGCATTTCCTGATCCAGGATAACAATATCAATGCTATTGTTCTTATTTTGTAAAAACGTTAGAGCTTCCTCCCCGCCCCCCGCGCTAATCGCACGATACCCCATATGTTCGACTTGCTTTTCAAGCATTAATCGCATCATACGATCATCATCAACAATCAAAGCCGTAATCAAGCTTTCATCATCTTCATTTCTTGTAATATACTGGTTTTTCAATTGCGCCATTTTTTAAATCCCTAATGCTCACTCATCGCGAGTTTTAACGATATATGGATAGGTCTCAACAGATAAGACATAATTGTTTTGCGTCCTGTGAGAATATCAACTTCTGCAGTCATACCCGGTAAAATCATGTTATGAGGATTCTTGAAATCGTGCCCCACATAGTCTTGCACCAATGCAATGCGCCCACGATAGTAGGCCTGCCCCCTTTCATCCAGAAATGTTGTTGCAGAAATAAACTCCAGATATCCATCAATCGCGCCATAACGAGCAAAGTTGTAAGAACCGATCCTAACCCGCACATCCTGCCCCAACCTTACATAACCTATGTCCTGAGGAAGTATACGGGCTTCAACAACCAAACTTTTACCCAAAGGCACAATTTCCATTAAAGAAGCTCCAGGATGAACAACACCACCAATAGTATTCATCGAAAACCCTTTTACAACCCCATAAATGGGGGAACGTACATCCATACGCAGGACTTTATCGCGTAATAGTTGAATATCCTGAGCCATTTGCTGAATTTGCACCTGAATACTCTCGAGTTCTTTATAATCCTGCTCACGGTATCTGGCACTCAATGCCTCCAATTGAGTTTTGTATTGCGCGATATCCCCATGAATATTTTCCGTGTCTTGCGTCTCGAGAAGCATTTCTTTTTGTAAAATTTTTTCCTGCAATACGGCCTTTTCTTTTGCACGAACCTCAATCATTGATAAAAAAATTTGCCTTTGTTGTTCCTGTATATTGGAGTCGATAGTTTTAAGATTCTCAAAATCAAGCTGACGCCCATCCAATAAAGCCAGAAGCCTTTCATTTTGTAGCTGCAATCTGGAATAAGCCGCTTCAGCTTGCGCCAGATTATAACGGCTTACACCATCATCAAGACGCAAAAGAATTTGCCCTTCTTCGACGATCTCACCCTCACCCGTTAAAATTTCCGATACGATGCCGCCATCCCAATGCTGAACAACTTGCACAAATCCACGCGGGACAACTTCGCCTTTTGCGCTGGCAACTTCATTGATACTGGTGACTGAAGCCCATAAGATAAATGTAACCACTGCCGTAGAGATCACCACCATTGTTGCACGCACCATCTGTGGATTTGCAGCCTCTTCCAACTTAACCGATTGAGGAAGATAACGCAGTTGCTTTTGTTCACTACTATATATCTCGTGCTTCCTCAGTAAAAAATCCCGCGCTCTTTTATAAAATTTATATACCATTGATGCCCCCTTGGTAACTCTTCTCAATGGCACCTAATACTTGATCCGGACGCCCGATCACTGCGCGGGCATTTGGACGAAGAAACACAACACTATCAGCCATTTTTAAATAGTCTGTACGGTGCGTGACCATGATGACTGTGCGCTGCCCCTTCCAATCACGTAAAATATTTTTAAACACCTGACCGGCCGGAGAATTTAAAAAAGCATAAGGGAGCTCATCAATCAGCATAATCTGGGCATCCTTGATATAAGCACGCGCCAACCCGAGATGATAAATAAAACCAGAAGACAGGTACGAAGACATTGGTGCATTAAGTCGGGTATGGATACCGGCAGGTAATGTTTCCACATATCCCCACCCGCCCGCCTTTTTCAAGGCCTCTTCAAGCTTGTCATCACTGGCCAACGGATCTGCAAAGCGCAAATTTTCTGCGATCGTACCGCTAAATATTGCCGGCATTTGAGGAATATAGGATATTTGACGACGCAGATTTTGCGGGTCGAATTGCCGTATATCGATACCATCAATAGCAATGGTTCCCGCTTGCGGGCGGTACATGCCGCTAATTAACTTCAAGATCGTGGATTTACCAACTCCGCTACCGCCGCTCAACGCAATGAGTTGACCCGGTTGCACCTCGAATGACAAACCCGCAAAGACAGGATCGCGTTCTTTGCTATAGCGCAACCCCACCCTTCCAAATGACACATGCCCCTTAATTTCCCCCATTTTTGCCTGACCCGTTTGCTCGGTTCGAATATCCATGAGCTGATTAATCTGCCCAATGGCTTTGCCAATTTGTTCGTAGCGTGGTAAAGCATTACATAGGCTCTGCGCCGGAGCCAAAACGCGCCAGCTAATAATCATTGTCGCAATCAATGCGCCACTGGTCATATCGCCATCCCAAACACGAAAAATACCCCAAATCAAAACGCCCATACCTGAAAGAACAAATAACGCGCCAGAT
>JBFHFW010000152.1:0-3864 GCA_041583395.1 Alphaproteobacteria bacterium | reverse complement strand
TCTCGCAACCGTTGTGAAAAAGCTCGTAAAGATAGGTGCGGACAAAGGGTTCCTGACCTATGATGAAATTAATGCAGCCTTACCTTCGGAAAGGTTTACGTCAGAGCAGCTTGATGAAGCGATGGCAACTTTTTCGGATGTCGGTGTGCAGCTAGTCGAAAACGAAGACGATGTTTCCGAAGATGAAACAGAGACAGAGGAAAAAGAAGGCGATTACGAAGCCGGCGGTAATATCGCTGATGATGATACAGGGCGTACTGATGATCCTGTGCGTATGTATTTGCGTGAAATGGGAGCTGTTGAGCTGCTCTCGCGCGAGGGCGAAATTGCCATTGCCAAGCGGATTGAGGCTGGTCGTGAGTTGATGATCGGCGGTATTTGTGAAAGCCCGCTTGCGATTGAGTCTATGATCGCATGGTACAAAGCCTTGCAGGAAGGGGATATTCTTCTGCGCGAGGTGATCGATCTGGATGCGACTTTCAAGGGTGAAGTGGTCGATGAAACAGCCAGACCCGACGAAGAAGATAACGGGTCTGACACGGACGGTGATGATGAATCCGGTGATGATGCAGATGAAGACACAACAGATGTTCCTGATGATGAAGGCGCAATGTCTTTAGCCGCCATGGAAGAAGAGTTGGCGCCACAGGTTTTCGAGAATTTTGGTAAAATTGAAAAAACCTATAAAAAAATGCAAAAGGTTCAGCAAGAACGTCTGGATTCTTTGCAAAAAGGGGATGAGCCTGCGGCCGCAACCAACAAAAAATATATCCAGATCAAGGAAGATATGGTTGGGTTGATGAACGAAATTTGTCTATCCGGCCCACGGATCGAGCAGTTGGTTGATCGCCTTTACGGCATTAATCGTGAGCTTGTTTCGCTTGAAGGTAAAATGATGCGCATGGCTGTTGATTGCGGTGTGGACCGTCAATCTTTTCTTGATGAGTATTATGGTCATGAACTTGATCCTGCCTGGGTAGAGCGCGTTGCCACCCTTAAAGGGAAGGGATGGGCTAAATTCGTTGAGAAGAATCAAGATGCCATTGCAAAAATGCGCGAGCAAATTGCAGCCGTAGCCGAAGAATCGCTTTTGCCGATTTCCGAGTTTCGCCGTATTGTTTCCACCGTACAAAAGGGTGAGAAAGAAGCAAGCCGTGCAAAAAAAGAAATGGTCGAGGCCAATTTGCGTCTCGTGATTTCGATCGCTAAAAAATATACAAACCGTGGTTTACAGTTCCTTGATCTTATTCAGGAAGGTAACATCGGTCTGATGAAGGCGGTTGATAAATTCGAGTATCGCCGTGGTTATAAATTCTCGACATACGCGACATGGTGGATCAGACAGGCTATTACACGTTCAATCGCGGATCAGGCGCGCACAATCCGTATTCCTGTGCATATGATCGAGACAATCAATAAACTGGTGCGTACAAGCCGCCAGATGATGCACGAAATTGGGCGTGAGCCTACACCCGAAGAACTGGCCGCACGCCTTCATATGCCGCTTGATAAAGTGCGTAAGGTTCTCAAAATTGCGAAAGAGCCCGTTTCTCTTGAAACACCAATCGGTGATGAGGAAGACTCATCCTTGGGCGATTTTATCGAGGATGTAAACGCTGTCCAGCCGTTGGAAAGCGCTATTCACTCGAACTTGCGCGAGACAACAACCCGCGTTCTGGCATCGCTGACGCCGCGTGAAGAGCGTGTGCTCAGAATGCGTTTTGGTATCGGTATGAACACCGATCACACATTGGAAGAGGTCGGGCAGCAGTTCAACGTGACCCGCGAGCGTATCCGCCAGATCGAGGCCAAAGCCCTGCGTAAGCTGAAACATCCAAGTCGTAGCCGTAAATTGCGCAGCTTCCTAGATGTCTAGTTCCTGTTGGGGCATATTTTGGGGTCTTTTTTCAGGGCAAAGTCTGTAGATTGTTTCAATTGCTTCTTTCATGAGGGGCCTGTTTTCTCGCACGGCCTGAGCGCCCCATTTGATAATCTCATCCATACGGTGTGGCATGATGGTCTCAACATCATTGCCGGATAGATCTATATTAAAATCAAAGTAATAGTCTTGGTGACCGTGTTGATTTCTTTCATTCATATCAGCAAGAAGATATTGAATATCCCGATTATATAGGGTTTCACTAATTGTCGAAAATAAAGCTGCACCTCTGTGGGCGACACCACCATTGAGGTCATCTGCATGCG
The DNA here is from genome assembly GCA_041583395.1 of Alphaproteobacteria bacterium. GTDB lineage: Bacteria > Pseudomonadota > Alphaproteobacteria > Micavibrionales > Micavibrionaceae > UBA6929. The sequence goes on along the minus strand of JBFHFW010000152.1, from coordinate 1,659 downwards.
TATGGTCACCAAAGCAGCGCCCCGTACCAAAGTTAAGAATGATAATGTTATCGTAGTGTGCTTTGTTCATGCGGTAGGCGGTATAGGCCGGGTTATTTGATAAGACAGCAGAATCAATGAGTTGATAGTGATGTGCGTGACCCAATGGAATATGAAGCGAGGGGGTCTCAACGGTCTTTAGCTGGATAGGAGCAGAAATTGCGGCACGTACAATATGTTTGATATAAAAATCTTTCTTTCTATTTGTTTTTGCTTCATCAGAGGAGTAAATAGCAGGCAGTTTCGTTTCAAGATCAACAGTATGAATGTAAAGCCCATCTTTGTAATCCGAGAGTTTTAGGTCGCCAAAGACTTTGTTAAAGAGCTTCTCTAGTCCCTCAATATCATGACCCACCTGAAAAAGTTTGCCCAGAGTTTTTGGAGAGAAGGCAGCAGTCCGATCTCTATCTTTCCAGCGTTCCCAAAAGCTTCGTTTATCATGCGTTTCAAAGACAAAAATTCTACTAAGTTCATCAAGGTCAAGCAGGGGGGCTTCATTATTTCTACGGGGCCATATACATGCCTTGATAATATTGGCGACTGAAATATCATGGGATTGATCACAAATTTTGGGAAGCGGTTGGCCTGAAATTCTATTGAAAGCCTGTGTTAACATGACCTGTATTTCTCCCTGACTGCCGCCACCATCACCGCAGGCAATGACCAGAGTTTTTTTGTTAGGGTCTTGATAGGAGGTGACTTGTGGTTCTGGAGCAATTGTGGGAGGCGGTGGGTAATTTTTGTAGGCTTCATAGGCATAGCGAATACGCGCAAAGAGTTCCGAAGAGGTAATCTGTGCAAAGATATCCGTAAGCCTATTATTCATACGCAGCCTTCTCTTGGTACAACCTTTTTATGGCTTGTTATATTTAAACATTTCAAAGGTTTTTTTGGTAACAAAGAAACCTAGCATATCAGTATTTGGTCATGCAAATCTTTAATGTTTTTTTAATATTGTTCACCTAGAGTGAGGAGGAAAATCAAGGGGATATGTACGCGTGCTGGACTATTTTATAAATTCAGGTCTATGGATCCAGTTTTTTGGTGGAATTGGTTATGCCTTGTGTGTTTGTGCAGGGGTATCTCAGCAGCGCTCTAAAATTCTAGGCACAGAAATTTTGGGTTATATCATTGTTGTTATGCAGTGGCTCCTGCTGGGTTCGCCGAGCTTGGCCATCGCCAATGGAATTTATGCTTATGCAACAATGACAGGTTTTTTTGCTGATAAATCTTCATTTGCAACTTTGCTGTCGCGCCTGAGCTTGCCTCTGATGGCTGTTTTTATTTTGATGTTTGGCGGTTCTTCTCTGGGTTATGGTTTGTTTGTTATCTTCGCCAGTGCCATTGGTATGCTCGCAAAATCACAAGTGGAGATGAAAAATTTGCGTGCGTTGGCAATGGCTGGATCATTTCTCTGGTTCTTTTTGAATTGGAATGCGGGTTCCATTCCCGGCATGGTTTGTAATATTTCTTATTTTAGTGTGCATGCTTATGGGTTGTTAAGGCTCTATAATCCATGTATAAATTTAATTCCTTTTAAAAGGGCCTGTAGCTCAGCTGGTTAGAGCAGTCCGCTCATAACGGATTGGTCGTTGGTTCAAGTCCGACCAGGCCCACCAC
>JBFHFW010000151.1:0-3874 GCA_041583395.1 Alphaproteobacteria bacterium | reverse complement strand
TAAAAACTTGCCTTATTACTCCGAAAAGCCTATAAATCCAGCTATTATGAACTCATTAGGCATAAACAAAAAACCTGAAGATACGCGCGTTGTCGTTGCCATGTCCGGCGGCGTGGATAGCTCTGTCGTGGCCGCCCTTTTGCATGAAGAGGGCTATGACGTGGTCGGCGTCACGCTTCAGCTCTATGACCATGGAGAAGCTATCGCCAAAAGCAAGACCTGCTGCGCCGGACAAGATATTCACGATGCCAAACGCGTGGCGGAATCCAAGGGCTTCCCGCATTATGTGCTCGATTACGAAAGCAAATTCAAACAAGGCGTTATTGATGATTTCGCTGATAGCTATATCCGCGGCGAGACACCTATTCCCTGCGTGCGCTGCAATCAAAGCGTTAAATTCAATGACCTGCTCGAGGTCGCCAAAGACCTCGGTGCCGATTGTATGGCCACAGGGCATTATATCGAGCGCAAAATCGATGAAAACGGCTTTGCCACCCTCCACCGCGCCCATGATGAGGGTAAAGACCAAAGCTATTTTCTCTTCGCTACAACGCAAGAGCAACTCGACTTCCTGCGTTTTCCTTTGGGCGGACAAAGCAAATCAGAAACCCGCAAACAGGCCGAACGCTTGGGGCTTTTAACTGCTGATAAACCGGACTCTCAGGATATCTGTTTTGTCCCCGATGGGGATTACGCCAAAGTCGTACGCAAGATCAGACCCGAGGCTGAAAAACCCGGCGATATCGTCCATGAAGATGGCCGCATTGTCGGACAGCATAAAGGCATCATCCATTATACAATTGGTCAGCGCAAAGGCCTTGGTATTGGTGGCGGCGTCGATAAAGACAATAATCCCTTTTACGTGATCCGTATTAACGCACCTGCTAATCAAGTCATTGTCGGCCCTAAAGAATCCCTTGCCCGCAACGTAATCTATGCCAATGACTGTAACTGGCTGGAAGGCGATATTCCGCTTGAAGGGCGCGCGATCAATCTCAAATTTCGCTCCGTTATGAAACCCATTCCCGCCGTAATTTACCGTGATAACGCTGCGGATGGTACCGCCATACGCATTGAACTCCCCGCACCGCAATACGGCATTTCCGCTGGTCAAGCCGCGGTTTTCTACGATGATAACCGCGTCCTCGGCGGCGGTTGGATTACGGGCACAGAAAAAGCCTGAGTACAAATGAAATTGGCAATCCTATAAACATGATTTATACTGAGCCAATGCTTAAGCGTATCCGCCAGTCCTACTTTGCCGATTATAATTACACACTGATCTATATCCATCACTTTTTTTTCCGCATTGCCTCCAGCGCGCTTTATTTCTTTACCGGTGCATATTTCCTTGATCTTGGTATGGCACTGCCGTTTGTCTTACTCTTTTACGGGTTGGAATTTGGATTAAGAGGCGCGCTTTGTCCCTTTGGCGTGGCGATTATCAACCGTTTGGGGCTGGTAAAATCCATGACCTTATCCTCCATCCTTATGATCCTCTTTTTTGTAGGGCTTTCATTCGCCGATCAAAATTTGTGGCTTGGCTTTGGGTCCCTCATATTCGCGGCTATGGCCGGTGCCATTTATTACCCCTTCATGGATATTTTAGAAGCCATTTTTATCAAAGAAGACCACAACCGCACCAAACAACTCAGTGTCGGTCTAATCCTGCGCTCCATGGGAGCTGTCATCGGAGCAGCCGGCGTCGGATATCTACTCACCTATTATGATTTTAATGCCGTCGTCCTTTTTGTCGCCATCAGCAAAATCTTTGCCGTTTTGTCCTTTATAAAGCTCCGCACCTCAATGCAATATCTGGAAGACACCTCACCCAAGGAGATGTTTAAATTCCTCGTGAGAGAAGATTTTAAGCCACTTTGGCCAGCTCTCTTCGGTCAACAGCTTATTATTATCTTCAAGGCCGTTATGGTGCCTTTGATCCTCTTTAATATTGTCGGAAAAATGGATCATTTGGGCTATATCATTGCACTCACCCTGATCGCAGAGCAGATTTTTACCCTCATAGCCGGACATTACACTGATAAACTCGGCGTTCAAAAAATTATGCGCACATCACGCTATAGCTATGGGCTGGCATTGGTCGGCTATATGGCTCTGGCCAAAACCCCGCTCATGGCCTTTATTGTCGAGACCTATCACAAAATTGTCCTTAACATGTACTCGGGCGCCTTTTCTTCCGGCATGCACGCCCATGCCCGCCGCAATCACGGTGATCATATCCTGCTCTTCGGCGCGGGCTTTCAAATGGCGCTATGTTTCGGGGAATTATTGGTGCTGCCCCTATACGGATTAGCAGCCTACTTCATTGGAAATCATATCTTTTATGTATCCTGCGCGGGTGCGATGATCGGCACACTCATCGTGACTTCATCTTTCCGCAAGCAACCGCTTGACAATAGTTACGAAACCAGCCATAAATCCTCCTCGAATAATGTCGAAGCACCACTGACCGGTGATGCCAAGGCGTAAATTAAGGCGGTGTAGCTCAGCTGGTTAGAGCAGAGGAATCATAATCCTTGTGTCGGGAGTTCAAGTCTCTCCACCGCTACCATTCACTCTCCACTTCGCTCCGAGGAACTGGGTTCCCTCAAATTTCAAGCATCCAATAAACGCACCCCATTAATAACCGCAGATAATATACAAAAAACTTGACGTAAAATATTATTTGTCATAGCGTTCACCTCAAATCAAATACAAAAGTAGTTAACATACTATGTCAGCACCCCAGCATTTCCTTGGCAGAAATATTACTCCCACACAGCTACAAGAGGGTTTGCTTGCTCGAGTAAAGATAACAAAGGATAACGCCAATGACCTTATTCGTACCGAGCTGCAACAACATAAGGAAAAATATGAAGCGTTAAAGCAAATTTATGGACTAGGCGAGGCTTTCTCACCCTACCTATGCATAATAATGGGGCAAGCATTTGCACATTCTTACATAAGAAACAAAGCAATACTCGTAAACGCCTCTCTTTTAGAGAAATCCTCCTCCTCAACACAAAACTCCAGAAGAGATCATCGCATTATAGTAGACAAAAGGCTGCAGTGCTTGTTTTTCAAAGATAATTTGGAAAAAGCAAAGACACCACAAAAAGATCAAATAAAAATAGGACTATTAATCCATACTCCACCGGCTTTCGATGTCTGCATAGGCAATCTTCCACCATCTTTGTGGATTCGCAAGCACATCTCTTCCATTGTCAAAGTTCCGGAATCATTAATATCAGCTCTCGAAAAGGTGAACCTCCTTGAGGAATTCGCAATACATTATGGTGATGTCATCAATAAAGTGTCCCACGATTACCTACACGCACTGACCAACCCCGGATTCATGAGAAAAGGCGGCGGCTATATGGTTGTAAACCATTATTCACAGAATGAACAACACTTTGCGGGACGAAAAATACGTAATAATTATGAAGAAGACTTTGTTTTAACACTTCATGCAACTATATTTGATCACCTGAGGTCACAAGAACAAAGTGCTTTTGTTGCTTCTCTTTCGGAATCTATAAAAGAATGCAGTAAAATCATTACTAGTCTTGCTCAGCACGGGGGAGAGTATCAACAATGGAGCATTTTCTTACAAAATCACCTGCAACAAAGCCTTGGTCGCTTAATAGATCCCTCATATTTAGAGCAATATAATGTTCGGGATTGGAATGAAGCCCTCTATACGGCACCTACACAAAAATTAGCCCAATTTTTTGAAAAGGGAGAGCCTTTTACATTACCGGATATTCTTGGAAAAATGCACCTCAGATTATATGAGCACTACAAGTCTCTAGCATCCTTTAGCACTCATACAGGAAAAATTCTTGCGTGTGCAGCTTATCTGGCCGAGCGGGAT
>JBFHFW010000150.1:0-3933 GCA_041583395.1 Alphaproteobacteria bacterium | reverse complement strand
TTGACGCTTTTTTTACTTGATGTCCAATATGGTGTTACGGTTTTGGTTGATAAAAAAGTACCCGAGGACAGAATTCATCCGCTACTTTTTATCGAGATGCCACGCCTGATTTTCCCTTATGTGCGGATGTTGGTGAGTACATTAACCAGCCATGGCGGCTTCCCGCCTTTATTTATGACACCTGTTGATTTTCAGGCACTTTATATGCAGCGCTTTTCTGAGGAAATGGAAGCACAAAAGCAAGCGGCTGTTAAAGAAGCTGAAGCGCAGGCTAAAAGTGAGACTGTTAATTAGATTGGAAATATTATTTTTGAGATTATGAACCCGGTGGGTTGGTTCCTTAAATAGTATCCATTTCTTCTTCTGAAGCCTCGGGTTTTTTAGTGATTTTCTCAGGCTCGAAGGTAAAAGTCAGTTCTTTGTCTTTACCCAGACCCACTTGAACGAGGCCACCTTTTTCGAGTTTACCGAACAGAATTTCCTCGGCCAGTGGGCGTTTGAGTTTTTCCTGTATCACGCGGCCAAGCGGACGCGCACCCATGGCGGGATCATAGCCTAGTTCGGCAAGGTGTTTACGGGCTTCATCGGAGAGCTCGATCGTGACATTGCGATCAGCCAGTTGGCCTTCTAACTGGATCACAAATTTATCGACGACTTTTTCGACTGTGGATTGCTTGAGGTTGCCAAAGGGCACAATCGCATCCAAACGGTTACGGAACTCGGGCGCGAAAGATTTTGTGATGGCTTCGTTATCGGCATAGCCTTCTTCACTGTCACCAATTTCGCGTCCAAAGCCGATCGGGGTTTTGGCAATATCGGAGGCTCCGGCATTGGTCGTCATGATGAGGATCACATTGCGGAAATCAATGGTTTTACCGTTATTATCGGTTAGCTTGCCGTAGTCCATGACTTGCAGCAGCAGGTTATAGATATCGGGGTGGGCTTTTTCAATCTCATCAAGCAGCAGCACACAATGCGGGTTTTGATCAATCTTATCGGTCAGCAAGCCGCCTTGCTCGAACCCGACATAACCCGGCGGTGTTCCAATCAGGCGGGAAACGGCGTGGCGCTCCATATATTCGGACATATCAAAACGTGCGAGCTCAATGCCCAAAGTCTGGGAGAGCTGGCGGGCGACCTCTGTTTTACCAACACCGGTGGGACCGGCGAAGAGATAAGAGCCGATCGGCTTATCGGGATCGCGCAGTCCGGCGCGGGAAAGCTTGATCGAGTCGCATAATACATCGATGGCGCGGTCTTGATCATAGACCATGGTTTTGAGATCACGTTCTAAATTACGCAGTGCCTCTTTATCGCCTTGCCCCATATTTTTGGTCGGAATGCGGGCAATGACGGAAACCACGCCTTCGATATCCTCGGCGGTAATTTCTTTTTTGCGCTGGCCTTCGGGTACCAGCATTTGTGCCGCGCCGACCTCATCAATGATATCAATGGCCTTGTCAGGCAGTTTGCGATCGCCGATATATTTGGCGGAGAGTTCAACGGCGGCCTTGATTGCACCATCGGTATAAACCACGCCATGATGATCTTGGTAATAGGGACGCAGGCCTTTAAGGATATCAATGGCATCTTCGATGCTTGGCTCCGGCACATCGATTTTCTGGAAGCGCCGCACCAGCGCGCGGTCTTTTTCAAAGTGGTTGCGGTATTCTTTGTAAGTGGTCGAGCCAATGCACCGTAGCTCTCCATTCGCAAGGGCTGGCTTGAGAAGGTTAGAGGCATCCATTGCGCCACCCGATGTAGCGCCCGCGCCGATGATGGTGTGGATTTCATCAATGAACAGAACTGATCCATCAATCTCTTCGATTTCCTGTAGCACCAGTTTCAGGCGTTCTTCAAAATCCCCGCGATAACGCGTCCCTGCCAGCAATGCGCCCATATCAAGCGAGAAAATCACCGCATCCTGCAGAACCTCAGGCACATCTTTGTCAACGATGCGCTTGGCTAGGCCTTCGGCGATTGCTGTTTTACCGACACCCGGATCACCCACATAAAGCGGATTATTTTTAGAACGGCGGCACAAGATTTGTACTGTGCGGTCAACTTCTTTATGGCGCCCAATGAGTTTGTCAATTTTGCCGTCCTTGGCTTTTTCATTGAGATTAACACAATAGGCTTGCAGCGCCTCGGCACCGGATTTAATTTCACCGTCTTCTGAAGAAGATCGGGCGGCACCACGCACGACTTTTGATGGTGTATCATCGCTAACAGAAACTTTTGCAATCCCGTGGGAGATATAATTCACCGCATCAAAGCGCGTCATGTCTTGTTCTTGCAAAAAGAAAACGGCGTGGCTTTCGCGCTCGGAAAACAGGGCCACAAGTACATTGGCGCCTGTCACTTCTTCACGACCAGAGGACTGGACATGGATCGCCGCGCGCTGGAGCACACGTTGGAAAGCGGTGGTCGGTTTGGCTTCCTCGACATCCGGATTAACCAGATAGGCCAGCTCTTCCCTGATATAAACAATGAGTTGTTCCTGCAAGCTTTCAGTATCAATCCCGCAAGACCGTAAAACTGCCCGTGCATCCTGATCATCAATTAACGCGAGCAAGAGATGCTCGAGCGTCGCATATTCATGGTTTAGCTCACCAGCAAGGAGCAGGGCTTTGTGGAGTGTATTTTCAAGATTTCGTGAGAGCATAGGGGCTCCTTATATTTTGACGATTAAAGAAGTCGAGGGTGAAAAGCTCTATTCTTTTTCCATGGTGCATTGAAGCGGTTGTTCGTTGGCACGGGCGAAGTCCATGACTTGCGCGACCTTTGTTTCAGCCACTTCATAGGTAAATATACCGCAAATGCCCACGCCGCGTCTATGGACATGCATCATAATGTCGGTGGATTCCTGACGGTTTTTGTTAAAAAAGCGCTCCAGAATATGCACGACAAATTCCATTGGCGTATAATCGTCGTTTAAAAGCAAGACTTTATACATTGCAGGTTTTTTGGTTTGCGTACGCGTCTTGAGTAATAAACCGGATTCGTTTTGTTCGCCATTGTCTGCGCCATCACCGCCGGAGCCGGGAAGCTCCGGTGTGTCGTCATTCATAAAGATCTTATCGGCAAAATGATCGATTTTCATACTTAAACTGCCCACTTTTTAATAAACTGTGCTTACGCTTTATATTTTAGCAGAAATCTCTCAAGAGCCAATTAAAAATCGTCAAGCAGCCTTTTGTGCGCTTTGAGTTGTGGCTTTTTTCATGGCCTTTTCAGCTTGTTTGCTAAGCGGCGCGGCGCTTTCCGTGAGGAGTTTAACGCTCATTTCGGAGATTTTGCTTGCGCTGCTCATGAAATCACTAAAATTGGCTTGTGCAATTTTATTTTGTTTTTCCGCCCATTCGCCGAGTGTTTTGCAATTCATGGCATCTTTTGCATAGGCGCTTTGTTTTTCGGCGCTGTCTTGGGCCATGGCAACAGATGTGCGGACGATATCCTCGCAACCTTTGGCAAAAATGGTGCTTGAATCGATAAAGGCTTCCATGCCTGCTTGTCCGATTGAGCTGGCGTTTTTAGCGAATTGGTCGAATTGTGTCTGGTTTTGTGTCATCAAATAATCTCCTTTTGGTTGAGTACTTAAAAGTACAATGCTGCACCGCACAAGAGCAAGTATTTTTTTGCACTGCACAATATCGTATGCGGGCAGAATTTGTCCTGATTATGCGTTATTTATCCGGTCTGCTATATGTTTTGGGGATGGTTTTAGTGATGATAATAGACAAAGGATTTTTTGATATTATATGCTATAGTGTAAACGATGCGGGTTTGGGCTGAGTGCCGAGAGCCGCTACAAGATGAGGCATTTTATGAACCGGGAACTTTCGTCACCGCGTTTTTTCAGCTGTTTTTCCAGTCGTTTGCCAGTTTTAACTCTGGCGCTTTTTACGGCTGCCTTGTTTTTGGGACTTCCCG
>JBFHFW010000149.1:0-3936 GCA_041583395.1 Alphaproteobacteria bacterium | reverse complement strand
GCGGATCTCGGTATCAAAGAAAAACCAGATCAACCACAAAATCAGCACAAAGATGATTCCGATGATTGCCCAGCCTATCGCGCTATCGTGAAGTGTATTTTTATCGTCTGACAAGAGTTTTAATTACCATAGCATTGAATTGTATCGGGCAAGAAAAGCCCTTTCTATTAATTTACCAGAAAAATCAGCGGAAAACTACCAATCCAACGGCAAAATGCCCATAAATTGCATGAAGTGTAAAAAAACATTTGAGAAATGCAAAAACACCTGCTAAATATCCTGCGCGTGGGGTTACAGTGTTGCCTCCACCCGTAATAAGGTGATAATAATGCTGAACAGGAAATATGTGCTCCTATAGCTCAGTTGGCAGAGCAGTTGATTTGTAATTAAACGGTCTACTAATTGTTGGGGTTCATTTCCAAGGGGTTACGACTTTGCCCCCGCCCGTAATAAGGTGATAATAAGGTCGAGCATGAAGATGTGCTCCTATAGCTCAGTTGGTAGAGCAGTTGATTTGTAATCATCAGGTCCGCGGTTCGAGTCCGTGTGGGAGCACCATTCTTCACCTCATAACGCATCCATGGTGGGGTGTAGCCAAGCGGTAAGGCAGCGGTTTTTGGTATCGCCATGCGCAGGTTCGAATCCTGCCACCCCAGCCATTTTTCTATCTTTATTTTTATCCAGATCCACCTACCAGTTCCAATCGAAACTCCAATTGTCCTTTGTCTAGCGCAATATCATAAATTTCTTCTTTAGTTCTGGGGTTACGGAATAAATTATAATAGTTACTAGTATTTTTATGTTTTAAATATCCACGCATAATGTCCAGTGCATCATTAATTAATGCGTCTCTGTTTTTAGAAATATCTATGCTGATATTTTTTCGCTCAGCTAAAAGTCCAACAAGATAGAGTATGTGGTATAAACCATATGTTAAAAAACGCTCTGTATTGGTCAATATACCTTTTTTGCTTTCTACACTCTCTTGATCTTTAAGACTGTCTAATTTTTGGTATAGTAAATAAACATCACGCAAAAATTCTATACTGTAGTCTTCATTAAAAATTTCTTCATATCTAGTGCCAAAAATTTGGTTAGAATCTCTTTTTGCCCTTTCCGGTTCTCGAAGGTGATAAGCGAGTATTGCTTGTCCCAATTTAAATGCGTCTATCCTTTTTACAAATGGCTTATCTATGTGCTGATTTTTCTTTCTTTCGTAATAATACCCTACGTTTTTAAATGCGGATTCAAGCCTAACTTGCAAGCTGGAATTTGACATCAAATCGCGGCTATATATTCGCGTTTGGCTGTTAGTAGCAATAGCTATTTTATTGGGCAGCTCTTCATTTTTGGTTTCGTAAACTCTAATTAGAAAAAGAACATCATCTGCAATGCTTGGATTCTGCTTATAAGCCTCGAAGAGCGCATATGACGTTTGCGCACCGTTCACAATTTGTAAATTTTCAACCTCTACAATCGGATTTCGGGCATTTGGTCTATGGCTAAAACTTGAACACACAGCCGTCAACCCGTTGCTCATATACCAAAAATAATCATTATTACTTGCTAGGGCTGATTGAATGATTGTTTCATTAACAGGGTTGTCCTTTCCTAAAAACATCCTGATATTCTGATCAAAAATTCTTGCATTTATTTCATTTGGGTTATCGGGACTTGTTATAATTTTTATTAAATCGCCAGCAGAAACAGTGGCTACCATACCTCGTATATCACCATCCACTTTTCCAAAATATTCTTTATTAATGGCAGTAAATGTGTGGGTGGTTTCATTTACCTCTGGGGTAACTAGAAGGCTATGGAGCATGGTGAAATCTATTTCCTCAAAGGTAATCCCATAAGCTTCCAAAGCCTTAACAAAGCTATCTCTATGTTTTTCTTGTAGTTTTGTTCCATTACCACAGAAATGAACCGTGATTTTGGTGCTTGGTTTTGTATATACGTCCCATATTTCCTGAGTTTTGTCCCAAAGTGCCGGATTTGCCACCTTCTCTAAAAGAGGGTTTTCATTAAACAGGCGGTCAAGATATGACAATACTTTATCAATTGCATTGTCTGAAAAATAACGTTCCGCCGTTTTAATGCTTTCACAATATTTAAATTGAAATAGGTGGATATGCGTTCCTGTGCCGTGTTTATTGATTTTGACGGCATCAATACCACAATCATTACCACCATCTGTTATTAAATCTTTTATATCTTCCTCAGAGCTAGGGAATAGCCGCTCTAATACACAATAAGAAAATGCTTCAGGTAATGTTTTTAGATGATACCTTGTTTTTGTTTCCTCTATGGCTGTAGAGACTGTGCTCCAAGTAAGCCGATTCATTGTTACCATTGCGCGCTCCTGAGATTAATAAACACTAACTATAAGACCACAGGTATTTAAGCCATTCAACCATAGGGTTTAAAATGTTGTATGTTATTATACTGACTTACTCACAAAATTTCCCTTTGTGATTTTACCGTTCCCAGTTATCGTTAGCTCGGATCAACTTTGTTGGTCTGGGGCTTAAGAACCCCTGTCAAAAGCGGTATTCTAGACACTACCGTAAATGTGTCGCCCTCAGCCTTGCGGCTGGGTGGCGATGTCATGTTCAGGCGTACGCTAAAAGCATCGCGCCGTTTCTTTTGACGCGGTTCTTAACACCCAGCCACCAAGAGCAATCTTGGTGGTTTTTTGTGCAAAAGAAAGGGACGCGTTATGGGCGATACAAATTTGATTATTGTAACGATTGTTGTTTCTACGATAGTGATTTTATTTTACTGGGGCTTAAAGGTAAGCGTAAGAAAAGCGGCAACTTCACTGGGTTGGGAGCCACAGGCTAAGCAGCAAAAAGAAGCAGCAAAGCCCAAGGTAGAAAAAGATGCCGAAGCTAAACAAAGGGAACATAATCTTGCTTCAAGCATTCTCTATTTGGTGCTTATGGCTGGTGGTGTTTGGTTCTTTTTTGGTGGTGGCTTGGAAAAGCAAGCCGCTAAAGATCTGCAAAAAATTCAAAATCAGGTTGCTACAGATAGCGTTGCCCAATATGGCATAGCTTTACGAAACGGTACGGCTATGGATCGCTGCGTACAAGCTGGCATGGTTACTGCGGCCTTTTTACAGGCACAGGATAAACAAAACTATCAAAAATGGAAAACAATAGAAAAAAGTGATTGCCGTAGCGCAGGTCTAAACCGTTAGGAGGAAACAAATTATGTACACGAGAATCAAAACCATATTACCCTGCCTCGCGTTGGGCTTATTAACCGCATGTGCCACTAACCTTGATACAATGCAGTGGCAAGCGACACATCATATGGATGAGTTTACTGAGATAGCGTCTTGCCGCGTACAGTTTGGTACAGCCAAGCAACGCAGTTTTAATCGCTCTTTATTTGGGCAGTACGTTACCTATAATTTTTATGCTGAAAATTATAATGGCGAAGTTCGGGCAGGAGTGCGCGCAGAGCCGGATATTCCTATTGCCGGTGATGTGCAGATTAAGGTTGGAAGCAAGTTATATACATTAACCCCTAAAAATGTACCAGTTGATCTCGCGCCAACTACCCCAATAGATACGGCAGCTATCGAAAAAACGATGGGTAAAGAATACGCTAAAACAATAGAGGATATGACTCGAAATGCTATGGGCGCTGCTTCTCCTTATCGAGCATTCACGGGTGAGAAAGCCAAAGCCTTATTACGTGATGTTGTTAATGCCACTGGTGAGATTAAATTTAGAACTGTTGGTATTAATATGGCAACATCAGCTACAGGAAAATTTACTGCTGGTGAAGACTTTGCAGCGGCTTTGCAGCAATGCGGGATTAATTTGTAAAAGCTGAATGTGATACTTTTGATAGTTTATATTACGCGCGCGGGCGTGAGGATGGAATCAGTTATACTGAAACTTTATTTTCGCGGGCGGGGGG
>JBFHFW010000148.1:0-3948 GCA_041583395.1 Alphaproteobacteria bacterium | reverse complement strand
CTGAAATTCTCGCCTTTTGGAGCCATACCTTCGCACTCATCATTTATGCCACGCTCCTTTGGATTAAAAACGGAACTATTCCTCTCAACGAATTCACGTTGGCTCCATTCCCAGCGTTAGCGCAAGCCCTGATCGCGGGCGCAACCTTCCCCTTTTATTTCAGACTCCAAAAAGCCGGAGGCCCCGTACTCCTCAGCCAAATTGGCTATGTTGCCGCCGCAATCGGGCTTTTAACAGCAACATTTTTATTGGGTGAACATTATAGCTTGATGACATGGATGGGCGCAGGCGTTATAGGATCCGGCATTATCATGACAATCACCGCGCAAAGCAGAGTAAGAGCTTAAAAATGCTGCCAGCCTGCTTTTGTGCTTTTAAACTGCGTACCCTCACCATCGGGCACAAAAACACCAGCAAGAAATGGCTCCAGACCGCGCTTGCGTAAAATCGCCAATAAAGCATCAACCCGCGCAGGATCAACTGCCAGAGCCAGCTCGTAATCTTCCCCGCCCGTTAAATGATCCCAAGGCCACTCCAGAATTTCATCACTATAGGAAATCCCGAGCCCCGAAGCTTTGGCAATATGCCCCGCATCCGCCAGCAAACCGTCCGAGATATCAATCGCCGCATGCGCATAATCCCGCACAGCACCCACAAGCGCATGGCGCAATGGCGGAACATAAACCTCTCCGCGCTGCACAGCCTCATAACTCAAACCCAGCGCGCCTGTAACTACCAAAATATCACCTTCCCGCGCACCGGATCGGGGAACGGCTTTGCCTTTGGGCACCACCCCCATCGCCGTAATGGTGATAGATACCCCACCCTGCCCGCGCGTCGTGTCGCCGCCGCTGCAAAAAATCCCGCATTGTTTTTGATCCGCGAGCAACGCACCACAAAATGCCTCCAACCATGCCTCATCCGGCGTATCCGCAAAAGCGATACAAAGCTGATAACAATAAGGCTCCGCCCCCATCGCAATCAAATCAGATACATTCACCCGTAGGCATTTTTGCGCCAAAACAGCCGGATCAACATTGCTGAAAAAATGCACCCCTTCATTGAGCGTATCGGATGAGACCACCAATTCATGCCCGGCAGGCACGCTTAAAACAGCAGCATCATCAACAAGACCGCCTGCTTCGGGGCGGTTTTCGGTGAGGGGTTTAAAATAGGTTTCTATGACATCAAATTCATGCATCTAGGTATTTTCTTGCACCTTGAGCAAAAGCGCAAGCGATTCATCGGATATAGGCGCAACATGCTCTTGCTCTGCCCCATTCCCCGCGGCCTGAATATATTTCAAAAAACGGATTTGATCCTGAATACTCTCGGTTGGATCACCCCGTCTACGCGCTATATCCAGCTGTGTATTCATCCGATCCAACAAATTAACCGGCTGATCCAAAACATCTGGATTTAAAGGATGTCCCATCGCCTGAGACATATGGTATATAAAATCAGCACCATGCGTCGCCAGCATTAATAAGTCTCCATTCATCTCTCCCGATTGCGCATGAAGCTCATCCACTAACTGATCAACCTGACGCGGAGAAATATTCTCCACATCGTATTTTGCAGCAATCTGCGCAAAAGATGGTGTCTCAACCTCTGGTTTCGATGCCATATCAACAGATTGTCCTGCCGAAACATCATCACCTTTCACAAATGATTTCACCTGATGCAGGTTAGAAATAGACTGAGAGACAGGGGTAAATAGATTGATATTCATTAAAAAATTAAAGCCTTATAAATGGGGTAGATACATCCCGAAATACAAAGCAAAAACTGTGCCAAGGCTTGATTATGATCGCCGGATTTGCACCATATGATGAAGCGGTCCACAACCCTGCCCGACATTAAGTTGATCCGCACCTTCCAACGCAGAGCACACATAGTTTTTAGCCGCCAAAGCAGCGTCCCCTAAACCCAAACCACGTGCCAAAAAACAGGCCAGCGCTGTCGAGAATGTGCAGCCCGTGCCGTGGGTATTTGCCGTGACGATCCGTGCGCCCTCCATTGTCACGACTTGATCCGCATAAGCCAGCACATCGGGGCTCGTTTCACCCTTCAAATGCCCACCCTTAAGAACCACCGCGCGCGCGCCAATATCCAGCATCGCCTGCGCTCCCGCTTCCAAATCTAGCACCGCTTTGCGGTTTAGTTTCTCGGCCTCGGAAATATTCGGGGTCACCACAGAAGCCAAAGGCAATAACTCCTCCCGCAGCACCCCAAGCGCTTCCTCCTCCAGCAAAACCGCGCCCTTGGATGCCATTAAAACCGGATCAAGCACGATATGCGCGGGATTATAATCCCTTAAGATCGAGGCCACCACACGCACATTTTCTACCGAGCCCAACATCCCGATCTTCACCGCATGCACGTCAATATCATCAAAAACGGCGCGCACCTGATCTTCAAGCAGCGCAGGCGGCACGGGGATCATGTTGCTCACCCCATCGGTATTTTGCACTGTGAGCGCCGCAATTGCCGCCATACCGTAGCACTCCAGCGCCGCACAAACCCGCACATCGGCCTGCACCCCCGCGCCACCGGATGGATCAGATCCCGCGATTGATAAGATATTAGGAACCATCAAATACCTCACGAAACACTCTCGCTGCTGCTTCAACATCATTAGCTGCACTAATGGCACGCATCATAGCGACACCATCTGCACCTGCCGCTATGACCTGCGCGGCATTATCCGCAGTAATACCGCCAATTCCTACAACAGGCACAGGAGAAAGTTTGGCAACTGCGGCAAACCCCTCCGCCCCCAAAACGGGTTTCCCCTTATCCGTAAGCGTCGGGAAAAATGGCCCCGTTCCTACATAATCCACCACTGATGAGTCAACAGCCGCCATATGTTCCGGCGTAAAAGCCGTCAGCCCCAAAATTTTGTCCGCGCCCAATAGATGCCGCGCCGCAGCAGGGCTCATATCACCCTGCCCGATATGCGCGCCGTCCGCACCGATTTCAGCGGCAATCTCAACATAATCATTCACCACAAAAGGCACGCGTCCGGCAATCACCTCTTGCACGGCCAAAGCCCCCGCGCGAACAGCAGCTTCATCGCCCAATTTATCGCGATACTGGATCATACTCACCCCGCCCCGCACAGCCGCATCTGCCACGGTCGCCACATCACGCCCCGCACAACACGCCGGATCGAGCACAAAATAAACAGCCAAATGCGTTTTGGAAAAAATCAAAAAAGCTTCCCGCCAATTTTTGCAGGCACGGCAGGCGTCAGAAAAGTAGCCTCTCCGCTGTCCTTCTTGGGGAACTGCACACCGATAATCAGAACCTCTGATACCGTATCACCAACGCTTCTGGGCTCGAAATTCAAAACACCCATCACCAACGCATCTTTCATTTCTTCCTCGGTATGGTTGGTAAAACGCCCAACGCTGACCTTCAGACCATATTTACCAAAATCGATCGTTAATTTATAAGCAGGCTTTGGTGCCGCAGGCTCTAACTCAACCGAGACCACCCGCCCCAAACGGATATCCAATTTATCAAAAGCCTCTTCCTTCGAGACAACAGGCTTAATTTCATTCGCCACGATTTCACTCCTTAAATTTAAAACACGCAGCATCATAAAGGATCACCCCACAAAAAACCACACCCCAATTGACACACTATGAAAACAGGGATAGCGTAAAACCCATGAACACAGCATCTAAACTAAAGCGCCATTTTCTTGCAGCACTCCCCGTCTTGGGTCCACACATGGGTATTGAAGCAGAATTACTGCTCGCAGGGATTAAACCTGTCGGGCTGTACCAAATTTGGCCGGAAGGAACCATTTTCCCTGTAAAAAACAAGCCAGAAGCCCTTGAACATAAATTAATGTGGCTAAAAAACTTTACTGATATTGAAAAACTTGATCAAGCCGTACAAAAAAGCACTCTAATGTGCGGAGGCATTGAACAATACCCT
>JBFHFW010000147.1:0-3951 GCA_041583395.1 Alphaproteobacteria bacterium | reverse complement strand
TCACATTCTTGTGCAGGGCAAGCCCTTAACGATGGCGACATGAATGATTGGGTCTATGTTCCCGAAGGCACATGCGACAAGCTTGTTACAGGCTCCATGCATATGGATGAAGAGCACATGGGTGACGAACATATGGACGAATATATGGAAGAACATATGGACGAGCACATGGATGAGCACATGGGTGACGACCATATGGACGACCAACATTAAGATGACTAACAATACACCTCCAGCCGAACCTGTCGGAATTGGTTTAAGACACCCTTACTACAAAGACGTTCTTGAAACAGATCTCGATCTCGGCTGGCTGGAGGTGCATCCTGAAAATTATTTTGGCGGTGGTATAAACCGCCATTTTTTATCTCTGGCAGCCGAAAAATACCCGATCAGCATGCATGGGATCGGCCTTTCGCTTGGCTCGGATCAACCTGTGAGCAAAGACCATCTGGGCAATCTCAAAGAACTGGTTGATCTTTATAACCCCTTTCAAATATCCGATCATGCCTCATGGAGCGCCAGTGGTAACGCGCACCTTAATGATCTGCTTCCCTTGCCCTACACGAAAGAAACACTCGCACGCTTATCTGATAATGTTGCACGCACCCAAAACTTTTTAGGGCGCAAAATTCTGGTTGAAAACCCTTCTACTTATGTCGGGTTCAACAATGATGAAATGAGCGAATTTGAATTTCTCAACACTCTGGCCGAAAAAACGGGCTGCTGCCTTCTTTTGGACATCAATAATATCTTTGTTCAGTCCTTTAATCACGGTCTGGACGCTGTGGAATATATTGACGGGATCAATCCTGCTTTTGTTGGTGAAATGCACTTGGCCGGACATAGCGAACATCAGGCAGGCGAGCACACGATCCTGATTGATACGCATAATAATTTTGTCCGCGCAGACGTGTGGAAATTATACGAGCATGCCGTGAAACGCTTTGGCGTTATTCCTACTTTGATCGAGTGGGATCAAAACTTTCCCACCCTTGACATATTGGTTAGCGAAGCCGATAAAGCGCGCGCTATTTTGCAAAAAATTCATGGCAAAGAGGCCTCCTATGCAGCTGGATAAATTTCAAAATGATTTTAAGGACTTAGTGCTGGATAATCCTGAAGCACTTAAACGCATTCCAAAGGATCTTAAAGATATTTTGCGTCAGGATGATATCCCGCTATCCGAGCGCCTGAAGGTCTACCGCAATAATATTATCGGCGGAATTTCGGATATGATGATCGCAACTTTTCCGATCATTAAAGACCTTGTCGGGGAAAAATTTTTGGCGGGAATGGCGCGCAGTTTTATTATGAAGCATCCACCCGGGCAAGGTTGCCTCAATACTTACGGCGCAGGGTTTGCCGAATTTCTTGAAGATTTTGGCCCGACTGTAACATTGCCTTATCTTCCCGATGTCGCCCGATTAGAGATTGCCTGTAATGAGGCTTATTATGCACGCGATGATCACCCTATTGCACCGGAAGATATAGCCTCTACGCCTCTAAAATTACGGAGCTCTGCCACGCTTTTACGCTCGGATTATCCCTTATTGGCTATTCACGACTTTTGCCTCAATGGACATGAGGAAAATGAAACGCTTAATCTGGGCACAGGGGGAGAGATGCTTATGATTTACCGCCCTGCACTTGAAGTGCAGTTTGTAAAACTTGATGCGGAGGAATTTAAAATCCTTTCCATGATTCAAAATGGCAAAGCCCTCACCGAAGCCATTGAAAAATTTCCGGACTTTGACTTCCAGAGTTTTTTGGCACGCCATATCCGGCTGGAAACTTTTGCACCGCTGCGTACGAATAAATAACACCCGAACAAGGAGATAAAACCATGATACACTTTGCTTACATGATCAATGACATGATCCAGCCATTGCGCTGCGTTGCGAATGCGTATTTCTCACCGATCCTTGACCTGATTATCCGGCTTTATATGGCCAATTTATTTTTTAAATCCGGCTGGCTCAAGCTTAAAAGCGCCCTCAACGGGCAATGGGATCGCAGCGTCATGTTATTCGAAGACATTCATCCCGTACCCGGTATTCCTGCTGAAATTGCTGCTGTAATGGGTACAGGTAGCGAGCTGATTTTCTCGACCTTGCTAGGACTTGGACTCTTCGGGCGCCTCGGTGCGGCGGGATTATTGATCATGACGCTGATCATTCAATTCGGTGTGCCTGCCGAATATGAAATTGCCAATCCCGATCACTATTTCTGGATGATGTTGTTGGGTGTGATTTTGATTAAAGGCCCCGGTAAAATCTCGGTTGATGCTTTGATCATGAAGATGCTTGCGAAAAAAGCCTAAGTCTTTAAATTAATGGAGCGATTCGAATCGCTCCGTTTCTTTATTGTTTCGAGGCTCTTATGCGGCGTATCTTATATCTGTCTTTTGCACTGGATCTTGTTATTTTTGACCAGATCAGCAAGTGGCTGGCTAGCGAATTTTTTATTAAAGATCATATATTTGGCGGACACTCTTCACCGCTCGGACCAATTGAATGGTTTTTGCATACGCCTGAACGTCTCCCCTATGCAGAGATCCCCTTATTGCCTTTTTTAAATCTGGTTATGGTGTGGAATGAAGGCGTGAGCTTCGGCATGATGGAGCAAAGCTCCGATACGGGGCGCTGGCTCCTCATTGCGCTTTCATCAATCATTGTCCTGTGGTTCGGCACATGGCTCTTCCGTACATCCAGCCGCGTGCAAAGCATCGGCATCGCCATGGTGATTGGCGGGGCACTCGGCAACATTATCGATCGCCTTCGCTTCGGGGCGGTGATTGATTTTATCGACTTTCATATCGGCAATTGGCATTACCCCGCATTTAATGTGGCCGATAGCTGTATTTGTCTTGGCGTAGGGCTTTTGATTATCTATGCTTTGTTCTTTGAAAGACAAACTGAACGTAGATAAGTAAAAAATGACCAAAAAGTTTTTCCTGACCTTCGCCCTATGTACGCCACTTGCCCTTACCGCATGCTCCGGTGCAAAGGAGTCTTTGGGGCTGACAAAAGAAGCGCCCGATGAGTTTTATGTTGTCAGGCGCGCGCCTTTGGAGCTTCCACCGCCTGATTATACACAGCTGCAAAAGCCTGTGCTCGGGGCACAGCGCCCACAAGAACAGACCACTAAAGAACAAGCGCAAAAAGCCGTATTCGGCATGGATGCAGCGCAAGAAAAAACTATATCAACTGGTGAGAGCGCGCTTTTAAAAGAAGCCGGTGCGTATAATGCTGATCCGTCTATTCGTGAGACAGTCAATGCCGAAACGCTTGAGCAGCGTGACCGCAACAAGCCTGTGGCACAAAAATTGCTTGGTATCGGTGGAGACCGGAATTCCATTTCAGCAACGATTGTAGATGCGGAAAAAGAGGCGGCGCGCCTCAAAGAGAATAAAGAAAAAGGTCTTCCGCCTACGCATGGCGAAACACCAACACGTGAAGATTAAACGGAGAAAAGCGGATGAAAAACATCACGCGTCCCATCCTTTACTTTCTGGCAGGATTTATTGCCCTGAGCGTTCCGGCTGCGGTCATTTTTTCCGGCGCCGTTGAGCTGCCGGAGCATATTTCGCTTGCGCAAAGTGATACGCAAAAAGTTTTTAACGCCGCACATTACCGCCTTGATAACGGGTTGGAAGTCGTCGTCATTGAGAACCACCGTGCACCTGTTGTTACCCATATGGTATGGTACAAAGTCGGTGCCGCCGATGAAACCACTGGGAAATCCGGCATTGCACATTTCATGGAGCATTTGATGTTCAAAGGCTCCGAAGGGCTGGCACCCGGCGAGTTTTCCGAGATCATCCGCAGCCTTGGCGGTAATGATAACGCCTTCACCGCGCAGGATTATACGGCCTATTTCCAGTCAATTGCCAAAGAGCATCTGGCGACCGTCATGACAATGGAGGCCGGACGCATGCGCGGCATGAACCCG
>JBFHFW010000146.1:0-3956 GCA_041583395.1 Alphaproteobacteria bacterium | reverse complement strand
TACCCAAATACTGACTTGCGCCTTTGACAAAGGCTTTATCGCATAGATAAAGGGAAAGAGTAAAAAACATATAACGTGAAAATTATAAAACCCATCGAACAAAAGAATGTAATCTCCGACAAAGCTTCGCAAGTGCCCGATAATCACCAGAATAATCAACAAACCCTTTGCGGCCTGAGTCGTAGAACGATCAAAGGGGCACGTATCATCAAAATATTTCCGCATAAAATTTCCACTTGACATTAAAGGAAAATAATCCTATTAAAGGATCATCAACACCAGATTTGCGTCCACAACTATATGGACTCATAAAACAACATCCAACAACTTTATATATCTTTAAAGGAGAAGTCTGATGCTTCAAAAACCTGGCCGTGGCTTGCGCCCGATCCTTAACCCTGTCCGCAATCCGATTATGGAGCTTGACAATTTGATTAGCTATTTTGATCTGACCAATCAAAACGCCTATACGTTTTCCTCCGGCGTTATCATTCAAAGCATTGCGGCCAAATTCGGCACGATCAATATGGAGAATTATAACTCCCCCGAATATGACAGCACGGCCTTTGGTGGCTTGGGCGGTATGAAAATTACGACTTTAAATGATGCCGTGCGCTATGATGCGGATTTCACGACAACAGCTACGCAAACCGTTGGCTTTATCTGCGATATCCCTGATTATGCGGCTAATCAACGGATCTTTGCCTTTGGAAACGGTACCAACCGCAGTACAAATTGCGCGGTTCTTCATTACAAGGCCGGTGGGTTTTCCTATCAGCGCAACGAAGTTTCCGCTAGTGAATCCTTTGTAAACCTCAATTATGACGGCGTGATGGCCATTATTTTGCGCTTTAATGATGCCACCAGTGTTGATTGCTTCACCAACACACTTGGCAGTGAATATAATCTCGATCCTCTTGTTGATTACAGCACTTATGGCCGCCTTTATCTGGGCGAAACCCAAGGTGGAAATGTCGGCGCGCATTTTGGCGAGATGTTTCATACCTCCGATGTGCTGAGCGATGAAGAAATTGCGGATATTCTGGCTTATTGGAACAAACGTTTTTTTTTAGCTACAGCCTAGTGGCGCTTGATGCTGGTCAATCCAATGCGGATAACAAGCATAACAGCTATAGCGGCGCCGGACGCATTGCCTTTAAGGCCGAGGCTGAAACGGCGCTGGGTGGCCATGTCTTGAACGTCAATGGCGCAACCGACAGCAGCGGCGCAGATAAAGAGGCCAACGCCAGCAATTACTGGTGGGATAATGCCACTGGGACAAAGGGCACAGCCTATACGGTGAACTTCCAAAATATGCTTGATGATCTTGCCCCTGTACGGCCGCGCTGGATTATCTGGGCGCAAGGCGAGCAAGACAGCAATATCATTGGCGGCAGCTATACAAAGGCCGAGTTTAAAACCGCAACGCTTGCCATTTTCAATCAAATGCGCGCGGATATCGGGCAGCATTTACAAATATTGGTCGAGCCTATTGGCCGTCACCTTGCCCATGGTAATACGGGCGGCATGCAAGCTGTGCGTGATGTTCATCAGGAACTCGCCAGTGAGTATTCATGGATCACGCTGGGTGCCGAAAAATTTGATCTGAGCATGGGTGATAATGTGCATCTGGATCAGGCGGGTTATGAAGAAATTTGTGAGCGTAATGCCCGCGTCATTGCCGGACAAAGTGGTGCCTTGGGCCCCATGATTACAGGGGCGAGCTATAGTGGCTCAAGCGTAACCGTCACAATTGCCCATGATGGCGGCACAGATTTCACCCCGACCACAGCCATTGAGGGCTTTTATGTTGAGGATGATGGCGTGTCTGTCAGTATCACCAGTGCCGTGCGCACGGATACCACCACAATCACCCTGACGCTTGCCTCCGCCCCCGCAGGCGGTAGCGATGTGCGCCTGTGGTATGGCTATGATGATATGGGCAGCATTAATACTGCGAACCTTGTGAAGGATAATAGCACAAACACTCTGCCCCTGCGTGCGTGCTCTAATTTAATTGTGAGTGAGGTTTAACGGAGTCAAGGCTTAGGGGGCGTGGTTACCGTTTGTTGAGGGAGCGCCGTTCCTGATGCTGTATTGTAAGGGGCATTTTGCTGCGAAGGATCTAATGCTCTCATGATTGCAAGAATACTCTTTTCGGCTTCATATGGATCATTTTCTACGAAAGTCAAAAGATCTTCAACCGTTAGACTTCCGTTCTCACGCCATGTATCTAATAACTCTCCGGTATATTTTGAAATAGGGATTCTAGCATTAGGCAGTTTAGATAAACCCTCTGAAATAGTTTTAATGGCTTCATCAGCCTCATTTTTAATCATTTCTTGAAGATAATGACTTCGTTTATTTTTTTTATTTTCCGCCGTTTCAAAAGCCTCTGCATATTCAGAATATGTCACTAATAAACTTTCATGTTTATTCTTTAACTCGATCAACCTGCCATATCCTTCGGTTTCTTCAATGGTAATGCAGTTTTTTGAGGCTTCAGCATTGACCATTGAAATTTGTAGATAATATTCATTTCTAAAACGGCCAAAACGGACTATATCTTCATCTCCCAGATAATAAAAGATATTACCTAAATGCGGTTCAACATATTTATCGCTGGTGGGCGCATAACATTCTGTGCTGGATAAACTCTGTGCGCTGTTTTCTTCTGACATATCTGGTTCGGATTCATTTGAAGTATTGCCCAAATCAAATTCAGGCGCGCTCAGGGAAATATAGGAATAACCATCCCCTTCATTGACAACATAAAGGCCTTTACCCCCCGATAAAACATCCAGAATTTCAGGGTCATAAGACTTCCATGCAAAAACCTTATGACCTGCATCCAGTTGATGATAAACCTCTTGGGTTTGGCGATATGGATCATAGAGCAAGTGATTAAACAACTCTTGATCTTCAAGATCTGGCAGGTTGCCCCCTTGTTCGTATGCTCTTACCTGTTCAAAAACCTTGTTATAGCGCTCATCAGAAATTTCAGGGTAATTTGCCCGTGCGATATCCCGCCCCTGCTGTGCATCTTGGGCTATCCGTGCTTTTTCCTCTTGTGATAATTTAGACATGCTTATTAAACCCGCAATAATTTAGGCTAGCCTAACAAAGCTTTGTTAAAATTTTCTAAAGATCGGTCACGAGCGAATAGAGGAAGATATTTTGTGTAAAGTCCTGAGCGCTCACATTGCTTTCGCGGTCTTTATAGCCGTAGCTCAACTCGCTTTTAAAGCGTGGGGAGTGATAATAACGCAGACTTAATGTGGCCTCGTTCAACTCATCCTCACGATTATTGGGATCATCTGTGAAATCTGAATTGGTGTACGCAAACTCTGCACCCGCAAATAAATCATGACGGAGCTCGTACTGAAAGCCGAGCTCTCCACGGCTTTTGACCACACCATTGCTGAAGCTGTTATTGCGGTCGATATCACGGCTGGCCTCGAAAAACAGCGTGAGTTTCGGACGAATGAGCCACGCAAGATCGGCATAAAAATCGATCTGGTTAGTATCATCATTGTGCGGGAACTCCTGATCAATATAGCCCGCGCCGACGCTGCCAATCACAAGTCCCTTATAATTGGTTGATAGCCCGACCAAAATCCCCGTCTCGTTACTGTCTTTTGTATCGGCATCAATCGTCCCGCTTTCATTAGGCTTATGATCATAGCGAATACGTTTATGCGAGAGATTGGCGAAGATAAAGTGATCGGGCTGCGCATTACGCCCACCCAAAATATCATAGGTCGCGCGCAAGGTCGCGTTATGCTCTGTCCGATTTTGCCGGTCGAGAATAACAAGCGCACCTGTGATACGGTTTGTATCGTTATCAAAAGTGACGCGCGCATATTCCCCCAGCAGCGCCAGCTGTAAACGGTTAAAGCGGTAATTCGCGCCTGCTGTGATTTGTGCGGCCTCAATATAAACGGGATCGCGGGTTT
>JBFHFW010000145.1:0-3984 GCA_041583395.1 Alphaproteobacteria bacterium | reverse complement strand
GTATTGCTTGCAGAACTCCAGCCCATAAGAGGCTCTGGATTACGCTTTGTGCCTGCTTCATATTCAAGCACCCAGATCTCGCAATTTCCGCGGCCTGACTGCATAACATTTTTTGACGGTTTATAGATTCGTGCTTTCATGACAGGCATCTTACCAATGAAAAATCTTCTTGGCTAGTAGACTAATAACCAACCCGAAGAGAATAAAAGGTGCCAGATGGTAAAGACATGAATGTCCAACCGTATCAAGGGGGCATGTAATTCGTAATGCAACATATCCAAGTGCTGCAACCGCCATGGCATTGAAAACTGCCTGCGTGATGGGCTGCGTTGTTGCTCCACGCATTGTAAAAAACATCAACAAAACCATTGGTACAGTTCCAACCAATAAACCATCGGCAAAACAGTGATCCCAGTGAATAGGTTGCAAATGCAGCCCTTCAAGCTGTGCACGGATTATTGACCAGATGATATACACAACAAGCAAGGTCGGTGCTAAGAACCGCAACCATCTCTGTCCACGCATATCGGGAATACAAAGAAGAAACGCGCCCACCCCAGCACTTAGGGCAATTATCAGCATAAGGGCAATTTCAAAAATATAGACATGATTGGAAAAAAGAATCATTTCAAAATCAGGACGCACACCAATCAACAAAATACATCCAATGATATAAAACGCCGCCACGCCACCCCACAGAAAAAAACGTTTCGCCGGATGAGCCAAAGGCTTGATTGCTTGCAAATCTTCGCTTAGCTGATCAATTAGCGCATCACTCATTGCATATATTCCTTCATTTTTTTCATTGTGCGGTGCGCAGAAACTTTAACCGCACTGACACTCATCCCCATTTGATCGGCGACCTCCTCCGCGGTATAGCCTTCAATTTTCATCTTTACAAAGACCTCGCGTTGTTTGTCGGGAAGCGCGGCAAGTGCAGACTCCACATCCTTATATTCGCCTGCATGAGCTGGATTGGTTACAAAATCTTTTTCAAAAACCATTTCATCAAAAGAGGTTGTGACATGGCTACGCCTGGCATAATAACTGCGCAAAAAGTCGGTGCGGCGGAAATTTACAATCGCCATCATCCATGGCTTAAAGGGTCGCTTGGGATCATAGGTCTTTAACGCTTTGTGGATGGAGATTAATATCTCTTGGGTTAAATCATCCGCCCAATCAGGATTAGCCAGCGTGCCGATCACAAAATTCCTGATAAAGGGCTGTATCTCACTCAAGAGCTGATGATAAGCGATCTTATTACCCTGCTGCGCTTTGGCGGCTAGTCCGTTCCAGATTTCAGTTGAAGGGGGGGCTGTCTTTTTATGTGACGATTTGGTCATCTACGACACCTCTGAAAATCCAAATGGTCGGGGCGGCAGGATTCGAACCTGCGATCTCTCGCTCCCAAAGCGAGCGCTTTACCAGACTAAGCCACGCCCCGACGTTTGGAATAAGACTTATTACAGCATGCGTCACTCTTGTGCAAGCTCTTTAAATGCCGGATGCTTAATTTTATCTTTCAGGGTCAAGCCATACTTCTCTGCCAAGCCGCCGTTAATCTCCAAAACGGCTTTGGCCGGGTAAACCGTCTCAATTCTATATTCATCCAAAGGCTGTGCCTCATAATAAATCTGATTAATGCGACCGTCCTCCGCAAGGAAAAGCATATCAAGCGGAATGAGTGTATCTTTCATCCAAAAAGCACGGTGATTAAGATCATTAAACAAGAACAACATCCCCTCATCTTCCGGCATGCTCTTGATTCCCATCAGCCCATCAGCCCATTCTTGAGGCTCGTCTGCAATTTTAACTTTAAAATGGAGCGTTTCTCCATTCTCGCGCTGAATTTCTAGCGTCTCGAAGTCATCTTGTGCGCAAGCCGCTGTTGATAGCGTTAAAACCGAGAATAAAATCAAAGTCAAAAAGCGCATTATATTTTCCCTTCTTGTAAACGAATAAGCTCATCCAGCGCAGAATCAAAATCCATAACCCCGATAAATTTTTGAGTTTCATGATCCACAACCATGATCGGCTTATTATGCTCCATCAATAGCTTAACGCCTTCCCAAATCGGGGTTTCAGGATAAACAATTAAAGGCTTGCGATCCATAATCTGTTTTACAGGCAAAACCATCACCTTACGCAACCGTTTTGCAAGCCCGGGAGCACTGCTGACCGTCATAGAAGCACTATTGCTCATAGAAATATTAACCGGAAGAATATTTTGAAACAGGCTTTGTGAAGATAAAACCCCCTCCAACATGCCGTTTTTATCTACAACAGCCACAGCGTTCACTTTGGCTTTTTTCATTTTTTTAAGAACTTTTTCGGTCTCTTCATCACCAGAGACACTTAGGCATTTCTCAATCATTGCAGCATGACAAGGCATTTGCTTATTCCTATTCCTTCAAACCAGCTTGGTACATTTTCGCATAAAGCGCCTTGCCCGCCAAGAGCTGATCGTGGGTGCCCTGCTCTACGATTTGCCCCTCTTCCAGAACAATGATTTGTGAGGCTTCCTGAACGGTGGAAAGACGGTGAGCGATCACAATTGTCGTGCGCCCCTTTTCCAATGATCTTAGGGCTTTTTGAACCAGCTTCTCGGATTCGTTATCAAGCGCGGAAGTCGCCTCATCCAATAAAAGGATGGGCGCATCCCTTAGAATTGCACGGGCAATAGAAATACGCTGACGCTGCCCACCGGAAAGCTTCACACCATCCTCACCCACCCGCGTTTGATAGCCTTCGGGGAAATCGGTGATAAAACTATCAGCTGCTGCAGCCTGAGCCGCCGCACGAATTTCTTCTGCGCTTGCCCCTGCTCTGCCATAGCCAATATTGGCCTCAATCGTGTCATCGAAAATCGTGATATCTTGTGAAACAAGTGCGATATTCTCACGCAAGCTGGCAATGCTCAGCGCATTAATATCCGTGCCATCGATGGTAACCGCACCGTCAGTTACATCATAAAAACGCGGGATCATATTCAAAATTGTCGTCTTGCCACTGCCCGATGGCCCGACAAGAGCAGTGACCTCGCCATTTTTTGCCGTAAAGGAGATGTTCTTCAAGGCCGGAACATCTGTGCCCTCGTAACTGAAAGAAACATTGCTGAAACTGATATCCGGCTTTGTACTTTGCAGATTTTTTGCACCAGCACGGTCTTTGATTGTGGGTTCGATATCCATCATCTCGAACACGCGTTCTGCCGCACCAAGGCCAGTTTGCAGGCTATTATTGAGTTTTGCCAGCTTTTTCATGGGCTCATAAGCCATTAGAAAGGCCGATAGAAACGATAAAAGCTGCCCGGAGGTCATCTGACCATCCGCAACATTATGCCCGCCATAGACAATAATCCCGAAGCAGATCATGCCCGCCAAAATTTCATTGACCGGCGTCGACATATTACCAATGCGCACGGATTTGATATTCAAGCGCTTTACATCATCAATCGCATGCGCTGCACGATCTGTTTCCGAAGTCTCCATACCATAGGCTTTGACCTGACGGATACCTTGGAATATTTGAGACAGGCGATCGGAAAGATTGGCAACGCCTGTTTGGATATTATTTGAGACTTTGCGCAAACGACGGCCAAGATGGTAAATAAATATCGCCAAAAAAGGAAAGACCGTGAAGGCCGCCAGTGAGAGTTTCCAATCTTTGGAAAACATCACAGCCACCAAAAAGATAAGGGTCAGCAGGTTTTTGCCCAAGCTGGTTGTGGTATCTGTGACAGCGCCGCGCATGACATTGACATCATTAATCACACGGGAAATAAGCTGACCACTGGGGTTGGCATGAAAAAAGGCCAGATCAAGACGCATAAAGTGGCGAAAGAGATCCGTTTGCACATCAGCCACCACCGACTGGGAGACCTTGTTCATGATAATCGTGTGAAAATAGGTGGAAAGGCCGCGAGTAACAAAGACGGCTAAAATGGCAAAGGCAACCGGATAGATCATCTCGCGCTTACCACCG
>JBFHFW010000144.1:0-3985 GCA_041583395.1 Alphaproteobacteria bacterium | reverse complement strand
GCCATTTCGGCAATCCCCCAAGCGATTGAACGCTCATTTGCCACGCCCATAATTAAACCGCGCTTGCCCTTCAGGAAATTATTTTGTGCATCCATTGCAGACCTCTGTTTCTAGAATCTTGTTAAGTCGAAGGCATAATCCTACACATTTCCACGGCCTCGTCTAGAGTCAATTCGCATTTGGTGTTAGACTTAACCCCATGAGCATAGAACTCCAAACAGCTAAAAATGCATGCGATAAATTCGAACAACTCACTAAACTGGAGCACCCTGCGCTTGCCCTTGAATTTATCCTTTTCTCCAAAGACCAAGCTAGTGCTGCTTTGGAAAGAAAACGCCTGAAGATCAACAGCCACCCGGCAGGCAATATCTGCTGGCCACACCTGAAAATTTATGGTGACGATGAAAAAAAATCACCGGCATTTACGGGAATTTCAATCGCAACCGAGCGCAGCATTTCTTCATTTTTTATTCCCAAAAAGCAGGCTATCGCATTCTTTTTCCTCTGTATTGATGACTTTGAAAACCTCAATCACTTTAAAAGCACAGTCTTGAGCCTCATCTGGCACGCATTATCGCTATACACGCAGCACAAAAAAAGCACGCTGAACTCAAAAGACCATCCCTTCATTACACCAAACAATGCCCCGCTACAGCGTGCTAAAGATAATCTTCTTGCTGACGCCTTTTCTGCTTTCTCACTAGAGCTCATGGGAGAAAAAAATACCATCCACCGCATTGCCAAAGATCGCTGTCTCAAGGCAATTAGCCCCTTGCCCCATTATCGTGCGGAATTCTACCCCTTTCCTATGGCGCTTGATGCCATACAAATCATCTATAGCGATCTTGGCACCCAAGAAGCCCGCGAACGTCCCATTGCAAATGCCTATGAAATGGCCAATGAAGTCCTCTTTACCATTGACGAGCAATCCATACACGAATGGATCAACTTTGCTCTGGCCGCCCATCAAATGGCGTGGCTGGGTGTACCGCACAAAAATATCCTCGGCGCAGCCGTCTATCACAGTGAGGGCATCCATATGCGCTCGACAGGCTATATTATTGCCGAAACCCTAAATATTGATCCGGTTCTGCCCCTGCATTTTAATGGCTACGACCCTTTTTCCGGATCAGAAATCAACGAAAACCGGTACAAAAAAGCCCAGCAAGCAAACCTGACATCTGTGCTGCAAATCATTAACGACCCACAAAACAAACTACAGGATAAAATCATCGCGCTGACACAAAAAGCCATGGAAAGCAACAGACGCCTCGTTGCAGGTGATCCAATCCATTGGAGCGCTTATCCAGTTATACGCATTATTGAAGCGCTTGAAGGCATGAGTAAAAATATCAACCGCCCTCTCGAAGACATCGCCATCCCGATTTTTGAAAAAAGCGCGCAAGAAATTGCATGGAGTTCTATGGTCGAACTTAACAAGCTGATCATGATGGAACGCCGAAACGAAGCTCTCATAACCGGCACCTATCTGGCGCAGCGCATTCTTGAAACTCAAATTCCTCAAGCTGAGCTCATAACGCATGCCATTGGAATCCATGGCAACGACCTCATTTTAGAAAACAATGAGCCTCCGCTACACTTAGATATTCCACTTTCCGAAGAACCGGAAACACCCACCGAAGACAGCGAAAAAGGCAAGGAAATAGAAGACCTACCGGAAAGCACACTGGATTTTGCTCAAAAGTACGAAGAAGCCCCCTCTATCCTTCCGCAAACAATAGCAACAGCAGGTAAATCTGACGCTTACCTTCCCGAACAGGACAGCTCCCTTACATTTGATGACGAAGAGCTACCCCATCCCCACAAAAACGAAGATGCTTACGATCTGCGTGAGATTGAAACATCCCTCGAACTTGATGAAGACGGCACAAAAAAAGAATAAAGCAAAAGCCTACTCTATAATGCGCCAAGTACCATCAGGCTGCTGACAAGCCGTACCGAAAGCTTTTTGCTGCCTGCCATCAACTGTGATTGTCTGCTGATATTCACGACAATACGACCCTGATGAGCTATACCCGTCGCGCACCGGTGTGACCGTGCCATAATGACCGCTATCGGGGTTATTCCAGCTAATTGTTTCACCCAGCGGCGTTGTATGCGCTCTATAATTCGCCTGATTGGCATAGGCCACATCGGCCTTATCCAAAGACGCGCCTATTTCACTGCCCATCAACGCGCCCAGCAGCACACCCGCGCCAATCGCCCAATCCCTGCCGGAACCGCTGCCGATTTGCGAGCCTGCTAACCCGCCAAGCACTGCACCAGACGCACCACCGACTAATTCTTTATCTCCGCGCCCCTGCAACGTCTGGCACGCCCCTAAAGATACTGTCGCCACAGCCATACTCAGCAAAACTAGTTTTCTCATGGTTTTAAACCTTCCTGCGATCGTAAATTCACAAACAATAGACAAGACATTTACCCCATAAGCAACTATAAAGGCCATATGAATGAAGTTTTTGAACGCTATGGTAACGATCCAATCAAAATTTTTCGCGAATGGCTGAGTGAAGCGCGCGAGAGCGAGATCAATGACCCCGAAGCCATCTGCCTCGCCAGCGCCGATGCGCACGGAAAGCCCAGCGCACGTATGGTTCTGCTGAAAGAAATTACACAAGACGGCTTTAAATTCCACACCAACGAAAACAGCCGCAAAGGACAAGAATTTGCGCAAAACTCACATGTTTCCTTTTGCCTCTATTGGAAATCCACCCGCAAACAAATCCGCGTTGAGGGAACAATCGAACAAGTCAGCGATGAAGAATCCAGCGCTTATTTTCTGACCCGCCCTATTGAAAGGCAAATCGGGGCATGGGCCTCCAATCAATCACAACCCTTTGACAAACGCGCCGACATGGATGCCCGCATTCAAAAATACACTGAAGAATTTTCCGGCGCAGATAATATCCCTCGCCCCCCCTACTGGAAAGGCTACCGCATCCGTCCCTCTTCCGTAGAGTTCTGGATCGGTCACGAAGCGCGCCTGCATACACGGTTTGTATATACAAAAAACAAAGATGGCAAATGGGATGCCACATGGCTCTGCCCCTAAAAGCACAAAGATAGCTTAAATTAGTAAACCCTTTAAAAACCTCATAAAAAAGAGAAAAGGGATAGGCATTAGGATTTTCATAAAATTTTATGTAAAATTAAAGATGTGTGTAATAAATGACAAAGGGAGCACGCATCATGACAAATTCAGATATTGCAAAAAAAACACAAGAGGCCGCCGCTGAACTCATTAAAAAAAATAAACAATGTCCGGGCGCTTATAAGAATCTCAACACACGATTTTTGATTATGTTATCGCAAGAATTACAAGGCACAAACGCCGATTTTTCCAAGCTGACCGCCAACTGTATTGGGAATGTCGGCTATAACTATTTACACAAAATACTTCCACGCAGAGTTATGAGCGCCTCAGGCCACTGCCCCATTAAAAGAACAGAGCTTCATGAAATTAAAAAACACCTTGGTGAATGTAAATACATCTATCTTTATGGTTTGGCATCAACAGCAAAGAAACTCAAAGAGGCTGCAAAAAAATGTTGCTGTACCTGCCACAGTCGTTAAGCAAAGTCCTCGAAAAAAATATTTGTATAAACTTGCATTTTAGGTTGTTTTTATGTAAAATTATATGTAATGAAAGATGGCATAAATGACGCAAACCAAAGCTACACATAAAAAAACTGATGAGCAGCATACTGCCCCCCGCAGTCTTACCGAAAAAGAACAGGCTCTGTGCATAGCGGCCAGCAATCTTATTGAGACCTTCAATAGAGACTCGCAAGAAGTACGTGAGAGAGCAATGCCAAGCGTTACCGCTCAATTCTTCAGGACATATCAAGTCTGGAGCCAATCCCCTGAATTAGGTGAAGAATTCAACAAATCAGCAAACATGTACCGCTACAAATTTAATACGAAAACACAGGAACAAACAGTAAATCTTTTGTCAGAGCGCATG
>JBFHFW010000143.1:0-4009 GCA_041583395.1 Alphaproteobacteria bacterium | reverse complement strand
TATAACAAGCAAATTGCAGAAGCTGGATTAGTCGGCATCATCGGATGTAACTCCATGGCCATGGTGGCACATCCTCAAGGCTTTGATCCGGTCATTGGCACCAACCCGATCTCGATCGCCATCCCCGGAAAAGAAACCAATTTCATCCATGATGTCACCACATCAGAAATGTCATATGGCGCGCTTATGGTTCTAAAAAAGAAAGGGGAATTGCCACCTGACAATGTACTCATTGACGCCGATGGTAACCCCTCCCAAGACCCGAAAGATGCTTTTAAGGGCGCCTTGCTCCCGCTTAAAGGCTTTAAAGGCTTTGGGTTAGGGCTTGCGGTTGAGCTCCTCGCTGGCCCTATCATTGGTGCAAAAGGTGGACGTGAAGCGGTTGATGGCTCTGATGGGCTTTTCATTATTGCCATTGACCCAAGCAAGCTTGGCGCCGATTTAGAGGAGATTGAAGCCGTTTTGCAAGAGATCAAATCCTCCCGCAAAGCCGGTACAACAAAAGAGCTCTTGATTCCGGGCGAGCGATCGGCCAAAACATACGCACAAAATAAGAAAGCCGGCACGCTGGAAATTCCCGCGGCCCTGCTTCAGGAACTAAAGGATTTACAGGCATGACCACCACAGTCGGTATCGCAGGATTAGGCGCCCTTGGCAGCGCAGTCGCCAGAGCTTTACTGAATGACAACATCACGGGATTAGAATTGATTGCAGCGTCCGAGACAAACCCATCGGGCGAATTTGATCTTCCCTTAATGTCCTTTGAAGAGCTGACCCAACAATGCGATTTGATTATCGAGTGCCTGCCTCCGCAAGCGGTAAAGGAACTTGCCACGCTTGCCCTTGATGCCGGAAAAGATCTGATCATGATCACGTCTTCAGCATTACTGATACATCCCGAAATACTAGATCACCATGACCCGAAAAAGAGCCGTATTATCATCCCAAGTGGCGCTCTTGCAGGGATAGACGGCGTGTCATCCCTGAAACATCTGGGGATCAAAAGTGCTTCTATCGCCACAACCAAAAAACCACAAGGTTTTGGCGGTGCGCCGTATATTGTCCAAAACAATATTGACCTGAGCACCATCACCGAGAAACAATGCCTCTTCAAAGGCAATGCTTTAGAAGCGGCAAAGGGCTTTCCTGCTAATGTGAATGTAGCCGCCACACTTTCACTCGCCGGAATCGGTGCGCAGCACACAGACGTAGAAATTTGGGCAGATCCCGAGATCAAAGGCAACACCCACACCATCAAGGTGCAAGGAGAGTTCAGCACCATCACCGCAACTGTGGAAAACACGCCGGATCCGAACAATCCCAAGAGCTCCATGTTCGCCGCGCAATCCATTGTTGCAACTTTGCGCGCCTTATCTGACCCGTTTGTGGTACTATAGCGATATGCCAATTATTCAAAAACACTTCTATATGATCAGACACGGGCAAACAGAAGCCAATGCAGCGCGCATTATGGCCGGCAGCCTTGATAGCCCACTAACACAGCTTGGACGTGATCAAGCCCGCACGGCACGCCTTGCCGTTGAGAGGTTAGAGGTTAAACCCGAATTTATTGTTCACTCTCACCTTTCGCGCGCACGGGAAACAGCCGAGATCATCAATGAAAACCTAAAACTGCCGATGGTCGAAGATAAAGACCTTGCCGAGATGCATGCCGGCGATTGGGAAGGCGTGCCCTATGAAGAATGCGAAGAGATGTTTCATCAATGGGTCAACCCGCCTGCTGGCGAGACCATGGACGAATTTTTTAATCGCTTAAAACACGGAAAAAACAAAGCCTTAAATGATAAACGTCACCCACCACTTATAGTGTGTCATGGCGGCGTGTTTCGGGCATTTGCCAAATTTTACGGCATAGACACATGGGGTGTACGCAATTGCGATCTCCATTCTTTTGCGCCAAAAACAAACGAACAGAATTTCCCTTGGGAAGTACATCGCATCCACCATCAAGATAAAACACTTATTCAGCAGCTTTCGGATTCATTTCACGATCCTGAAAACCCGCCTGCTGAATTTCTGAAAAAATCCTAAAGGCCTGCGCGGTCTCTTTGACATCATGAACACGGAAGATTTGCACGCCCTGTGACAGCCCCCACAGAGCTGACGCCAGTGATCCACCAATGCGCTCATCGACCCCTTCACCACACGAAAGACGACCGATAAAGCTCTTACGAGAGGTTCCGAGCAATAAAGGCGCCCCAAAATCATGAAATTTACTTATATTTCCGAGGATTAGCATGTTGTGCTCATCTGTTTTTCCAAAACCGATGCCGGGGTCAATCACGATGCGCTCCATTTCGATACGGTGCAGACTCAGCTCTTCCAGACGCCGTTCAAAATAACAATAAACATCATCTATCACATTGTTATAACTTGGATTTCTTTGCATATCCTGTGGCGTGCCCTGCGCATGCATAAGAAAAACAGGCACTTGCGCATCGGCAGCGACCTTAACACTTAAAGGATCATGTGTTAGAGCACTGATATCATTGATAATATTTGCGCCAGCCTTAAGCGCCGCTTCCATCGTTTTTGCATTGCGCGTATCAATCGAAATATAAGGTGCCTTACCCGCTAGACCTTCAATCACCGGCACAACGCGCGCAATTTCTTCTTCAATATCAACAACTTCAGCACCGGGGCGCGTGGACTCCCCACCGATATCCAAAATATACGCACCCTCTTCCAGAAGCTGTAGACCATGCGCTATCGCCTTGTCTTTATTTAAAAAATCACCACCATCAGAGAAAGAATCCGGCGTAACATTCACCACCCCCATAATATGCGGACCACCCCAAAATGGAGAATTCGAACGAACCTTAAGTGACATTTATGAACCTTTACGCAATTTCCCGCTGCTGAATATCCAGACACTGATCTTCAGGCAAGTGATCCAACATCTGCTCAACCGTCACCCCTAAAACAGGATGTTTCCAGCCCTGCGGGACAACATCTCTCATCGGATAAAGCACAAAACCGCGCTCATGCATCCGCGGATGCGGCACGCACAATCCATCCATTTGCACAACCGCATCACCATAAACCAACAAATCAAGATCAAGAACCCGCGCGGCATTACGCTCCGCACCACAATCGCGCCCAAAAGCCTGCTCAATCTGCTTCAGCAACTTTAACAGCGCCACAGGACTAAGATGCGTTTCCACACGTGCTACGGCATTACGATAAAAAGGCTGCTTTGAAACAGGCACTGGCGCCGTCATATAAACATTGGAAAATTCAAGAATACCGACCCCACGCAAAGACAGTTCAACACATGCCTCTGCCAAAGTTTGCTCGGACGTACCAAAACGAGAAGGTAAATTAGACCCAAGTGCAATCAAGATCATAGCGCAATCTCCTCAACCATTTTTTAGGACAATGCGCTAAGCATACACTACCAACTACGAACTTTGCCAGTATCCACGTGAACAAAATCACTATTCGGATAATAACCGACCCCGCCAGCCCGCAGCCCACGGGCGATTGAGCGGATTTTACTGGTGCGAAAACCCGGCATACGTATGTCTATCGCCTGCCCGTACATATGGAAGGAATTCTTCGCAACACCAGTACTTGCACGGCGCAACATGGCATTAGTCTTGGGAGAGCGATAACCGGATAAAATTTCCAAAGGCGCCGTGCGCCCTGTACCGCTTTGCACCAAAGAAATAATATCAACAACACGTGGGTCCATCGGAAAAACATCATCTGTGCGGAAATCACGCAAAACATAATTCAAACGCTCGAAGGCATCAGGGAGATATTTATCACCAACACGGTACACACCGGAAAAACTCTCGCCCGTATGACCATGACGGAAAGAAACGCGCCACGCTTCGTGATTAGAAGCCGAAGCACTCTTTGTTGGCAGTAAAGGCGTCACAGCGCCCAAGACGCCAACCAATCCCATTTTCAACACATCACGCCGATCAATTGACCGCGACATTTTTCCACCAGCCAACGCCTCTGGCGTATCAACTTTATCGAT
>JBFHFW010000142.1:0-4015 GCA_041583395.1 Alphaproteobacteria bacterium | reverse complement strand
AGGGCAGGTGGGTGCTACTGATTATTGTGATGAGAATGGTGCAAACTGTTTTACTTCCACAGATGTCACGGCAATGGATTCCTTGTTTGATGCGGATAATGATACGGGCATTCAGGTCGAAGAAGGTGCGGATGACGACACTATCCGCTTTGACACAGCGGGCACCGAGCGCATGGTCATTGGCCCCACGGGCGAGGTCGGTATAGGGATAGGCGCACAGTCAAATATACCGTTGAGTGTACAAAACGCTGTGGTGTCTCAAACACAAATCGCAGATTTTTCTCGCACAGAGGATTCTGAGCTTGCTGCTCTTCATATTTACGGTTATACGCCAACGGCAACGGCTAATGCCTATATGGATAGCACGGTTATGCTGTATCTGCCTTCTGGTTTCGAGAGCAAAAACCTACAAATTGCGGCATCTGATCCGGCAGGGACAATCCGCTTCCATACAACAGGTTGGAACTCGACTGCGACCGAGCGTATGATAATCAATGCCAGTGGTAATGTGGGCATCGGGACAACCGCGCCATCTAGTCTATTGGATGTTGAAGGTTCATCATATCCGGTAGTGCGGTTTAACCGGACATCAAGTGATACAGACACACAACGCTTTTCTTCGCAAATTATACATACGACCACGGCTGATATGGTTGATGGTTTTTCTTCCGGGATTGGTTTTTATCTTGAAGATGATACGAGCGGTGCGGTTAATGTAGCGAGCATCGCAGCTATTCGTGATGGTGCGGATAACGAAGGTGCTCTCGCGTTTCAGGCGGGCACAAATGGTACTGAAGAATTTATGCGCATTGATAATGATGGCAATGTGGGTATTGGAGCAACAAACCCGACAGCGAAGCTTGAAGTTGTAGGAACAGGGGATGGGATAAAGGTTTCAAACACATCATTGGCTACTCGGGCGCTGCTTTGGAATTCTGGTGGGGATGATGCTTATTTATCCTTGGTTGATAATACAGATACGACCAAGGTTTATTTGAATACGAATGGTTCTAGTTGGCTTAATGGTGGGAATATAGGTATCGGGACGACAGCGCCAAATAACCTTTTAAGTGTTAGAAACACCTCAAAAGATAGTCAATTACAAATTAGCGCGGAAGATGCGAGGGTGGGTGGATTTTTTACCTCTGATTCAATTTTTTCCGATGATAATTTCTATATGTCTGGAGGGCTTGAATATGTTACCGGTCAGTGGACTGCACGGCATACCTCGGGATGGGTTATGGGGGGGGATAGTGGCAGAATGTCTTTTTATACCTCGACAGGAAATACGGTTGGGACTGCTGCTACATTAGATGAGCGTATGTCCATTGAAAGCGATGGCGATGTGGGCATCGGGGACACCACGCCGGATGGGACATTGAAGCTGGATGTTGAAGGACAGATTGGTGCAACGGGGTATTGTGATGCAAATGGTGCAAATTGCTTTGTTTCCACCGATGTCACTGCGATGGCGATTGATGATCTGACTGATGCCCAGCAAGATAACTCCTCCTTGTTTATGGGCACGGGGGCAGGGGCTGTAGATGATGGGGATAATTATAATATCGGCGTTGGGCGAAGCGTTTTGGCGGCCAATACATCAGGTGCAGGCAATGTTGCCATGGGTTGGGAGGCATTAAAGAGTAATACGACAGCGAATGAAAATACAGGAATTGGTAATGAAGCCCTGCAAAAGAATACAACAGGGACAGCCAATGCAGCGTTGGGCTCTCGTGCGCTGAATTTGAATACAGTTGGTAGTAGTAATACGGCTGTTGGATTTTATGCACTCAGCAATAATAAGGGAAAAAGCCATAATACAGCCGTGGGTTATCGTGCTTTAAACCGTGCGGATGATACAACTTCAGCAAGCAGCTCTTATAATACGGCACTTGGTTCATATGCGCTGTATGGTAGTGCAACGCCTGCGAATAATACGGGTACGCAAAATACAGCACTGGGTGGGCAGACACTCTATAGTAATACATCAGGCTCAGATAATACCGTTATTGGCTATCAGGCCGGTGATATTAATACCACAGGTTCACGGAATATCCTGATTGGCTCGGGTGTGGATGCGCCGACGGCGACGACAGATGATCATTTGAATATCGGTAATGTTTTGTATGGCGATTTAGCTTCAGGTTATGTGGGTATAGGAACATCATCGCCGGATGATGTTTTGAATGTAGAGACAACATTTGCAGGCAGTGCTGGGTTACGTATTCAAAATCTGGATGCGGGAGCAACATCAGTTACAAAAGCTTTATTCCTTAATGATAGCAATATTCCTGCAGGATTTCTCTTCGGTAGCAGCACAAACCCAGGCTATACTGGATCACCAAATAGCCTTGCTATGGGGACATATACTGGTGGTGGCTCTGTGGGTATTGTTACGGCAAATGATCTGCGTCTATTAATTGACACATCGGGTAATGTCGGTATCGGGACAACCGCACCGGGGTATTTGCTTGAGGTTGGTAATGGAACGGGTGATACACGTATCACATCTAATTCATCCGGAACATATGGGTTTAGAGCCGAGAATACAGCCAATAACGCTTTTCATTTCGGTGTAACTGCCGGTACTGCAAATGCTGTATTTAGTAATAATGCGGGCACAGAGCTTCTGCGGATTGAAGATGGTGGTGATGTTGGGATCGGTGATAGTACGCCTGATGGAACACTGAAATTGGATGTTGAGGGGCAGATCGGTGCGACGGCATATTGTGATGAAAACGGTGCGGGCTGTACAACGATTACGGATGCGCGGGACTCGATCATAGACGCCGATAGCGATACGCAAATTCAGGTTGAAGAAGGTGCGGATGATGACACAATTCGTTTTGATACAGCAGGTACAGAGCGCATGACGATTGGCTCAACGGGTAACGTTGGTATTGGTGCAACAAGTCCTAATGCCAAGTTAGAAGTATCTACCCTTACGGGCACAACCGGTTTGACCATTTTGGGGAGTGATAGCAATGGTTTTGCCGATGCCGAGATTAAATCAACCGGTACAACAGGTGTCTCCAGACTTTATTTCTCTGACACGGCGGCGCAAAGTGGCCTGATTAGATACACCCATAGCAGTGATAGTATGGAGTTTCATACAAGTGCTTCAGAGCGCATGCGCATCGATTCATCTGGTAATGTTGGTATTGGTACGACGTCGCCTGATTCCGTGTTCCACATCAATGGTGATGGTATGGTGCTTGAAAGAAATGGTGGTGATGCCTTTATTATCTTCCAAGGCACAAGCGGTGCTAATAAAGGCGCTATTTATACCAATGATTCCGGTGATATGAGATTCTTAACGGGTGGTGCGTCAACAGAGTATATGCGTATTGCTTCAGATGGTGATGTCGGTATCGGCACAACATCGCCTACAGGAAAGCTTGACATGAGAGTAGCGTCAGGTGATTTGTTGGTACGTCATGTTATTGCTGATGGTGGTACGGCAACAGCCGATGATTTAGTTGTAGGACAATCATTCCTTACAGGTGCTGCTGCTAATTATATTTGGAATAATTCGAACTATGCATTTGCCATTGCGCGAAATGGTGGTACTCCGTTTACAACAGAAGCAGCTGCCCAAACTGACAGCCTTATGGTTGTCAACTCATCAGGTAATGTCGGGATTGCTACGTCTTCACCATCTAGCAAATTAACGGTACTACAGACCACTGACGATCAAAATGGTGGTATTAAAATCATTGATAGTTCTGTGTCAACAGCACTGAAATTATGGGCTGATAGCACGACATCATATATTAACTCTGGAACTGGGGATCGGGATCTTATTCTAAACGCGAGTGCTGTAGGGATAGGAACGACATCGCCTACAAACAAGTTTGATATTACAACCGGTAGTACGTTAAGTAGTGGGATTCATTTTGGTGAATTTGCTAATGAGGGTGGATATATGACCTCTCTTACAGACAGCTCTTTATATCTTCAGGGTGGTACGGAGTATGTATCAGGTTCGTGGACGGCGCGATCAACGGGTGCTTCT
>JBFHFW010000141.1:0-4028 GCA_041583395.1 Alphaproteobacteria bacterium | reverse complement strand
TTACTTCAACTCTGATAACTACAATGGTACTCAGGACGAAGAAGTAACACGCTACACAGCTGGTGTTGTATACTCATACGGCCCAGGCATGACATTGCGTGGATCTTTGAGCCAAATCGAAGTTGACGAAGCAACAACTTCTGCAGACGACGCAACATCATTGTTGATCGGTACACAAATCAAGTTCTAAGCTAACGCTAGACAGATTTATAAGAATTTTGAAAGGGCGCCTTTGGGTGCCCTTTCTTTTTATGTGGAGCTTGGTAAACTGCTATAGTCGTTTCAGTTCATTTCCCGACAAGGCAGCTGGAGCGTAGGCGTATAAAACATACGGTAGCGAGAGCTAACGATGTCGGGGGTAAAGGGAATGACTACACGTATGAGCATTCGAGAGAGTATTCAGAATATTGAACGCATGATTGATGAGGCCGCAAGTGCTGCGGGCTTGTTGGATCATGAGATTAATCTGGTGGCTGTTAGCAAGCGGCAATCGCTTGAAAAAATCAAGGAGGCCTTGGAGGCTGGACAGCGAGTTTTTGGCGAGAACCGCGTGCAAGAGGCTACAGAGCATTGGCTGGATAGTGGGTTGCGCGCGGAATATCCTGATCTCGAGCTGCATTTGATCGGGCCATTGCAGACGAATAAGGTTAAGGATGCGATTGCTTTGTTTGACGTGATTGAAACGCTGGATCGGGAGAAATTGGCGCGCAGGCTTGCCGATGAGATGAGCACGCAGGGGCGTGATTTACCTTGTTTTATTCAGGTGAATACAGGCGCGGAGCCGCAAAAGGCAGGTGTTTTGCCTGAGTGTCTCGCCGATTTTTATAGTTTTTGCTACGACGAATGCGGTCTCGATATTGTGGGGCTGATGTGCATTCCCCCCGTGGATGAGCCTCCGGCGTTGCATTTTGCATTGCTTAAAAAATTGGCCGCTGATCTCGGGTTATCACAGCTTAGCATGGGGATGAGCACTGATTACGAGCGCGCCGTGGCACTAGGGGCAACGCATATACGTGTGGGCACGGGAATTTTCGGGGAACGTGAGGTTTAGGGCCTCAATTTAGGAATTATAGCGTGCATTATTTTCATGCGCATAGCGTATATGTTATTGAGCCATTGGCGCTTCTGCATTATATTCACCGTGGCGTAGGTCACTAAAGCTCATCAGAGCATTGGGGAGGCCGGAGTCGGGATTTTGTGCTTCGGCGAGCTGAATCTCTGGCTGGTGCGTATGTTTGGGGGGCGTCAGCTTTTCACCACGGATCATTGCAAATGCATTTTGGGCAATATTGCCACCGGTTTCGGCTTCAATAACCACATTGGCCAGTGCGCCTGCCGCGCCCAGTCCTCCGCCAAAGAGTGCACCGCCTATAATCCGGCTGGCGGGTTTAATTTCATCGCCGCTAAGCTCGCGGTAAATTGTGCCGATTAGCGGGATATGCTGTAAGGGGTTGATCATATCTACGAGATCTAAAAACCCGAAATCTTCTTGATTGGATGATGGGGAGGGTGGTGCGTCTACATGCTCTTTTTGGGCAATTAAGGCGTGGGAGAAATTGCTATTTGTCTGGCTCTGGCTATGGGATGCATATGTCGCAGCCGAGAGGTTCTTTTGAATTTGGTCTTTTGCGCTAACCGCCTGACCCCAGACCGGCATTGTGCCTGTGGTGCGTGCTTCATGGTTGCCGTAGGTACGGTTGCGCACTTCGGGGGGCACGGGCAGGTTAAGAATGGTTTGGCTGGTAGGTGTTATCATAGCATTTAAAAGGTTTGCAAGCTTTGTGCCAAGGTGTGCTTTATTAAAATCAATGAGTTAAGTCTTTGTTTGATCAAGCGGTACGGCAAGATTGACCGGGTGGATATGAGTGCGTAAGGTAAAAAGTGATGAGCATTTTACTGACAATTTGTGATGATGATGCCGCTTCACGCGCGGTGTTTGAAAAAGCGCTGGCTTCTTTGGGGTTATCCGGTGTTTGCCGTGTATCGTCTGTTTCGGATTATTCCCGGAAACATGGTGCGCTATTGTGGGTGGGGCAAAGGGGGCAACCCGTTCCTGAATATCTTTCTTTGCCGGAGGAGAGGATATTTTATAAGCCTGTGCGTTTGGGTCGTGTGCTGGATCAAGTGATCAAAATTGTAAAAAATGAGGAAAAAACGAATAATAAAAGCATTATTGGCGGTCGTTTTGTGTTTGATGGGCATAATTTGATAATTTTTGATCAAAAATTAAGAAAAGAAGTGCGTTTAACCGAAAAAGAGCACCTTATTTTGCAGATTTTGTTGAAAAATGAAGATTCTATTGTCCCTAAACGCCAGTTATTGGATGAAGTTTGGGGATATAATGAGCATATTGAAACCCATACGCTGGAGACGCATATTTACCGTTTGCGGCAAAAGATCGAGGACGACCCTTCGCAGCCTGTATTGTTGCTTACGGATGAACAAGGGGGATACCGCCTTAAGGCCTAGGCAGCCTAGTCATGGTAATGTTCGGGATGACGGATTTGATCAACTGCGCGACTGAGGGAATCCAGAAAGTTTTTACCGCGCCGGATATGAATTGTCTTTACGCCGCGTGCTTTTAGTTCTCTTAGATCGCTCAGCAGGTTATGAACTGTATGGACTTCCTTGTCGTTGAGCATATTGGTGCTTGCACTTGGCAGCACTGTTTTATTGCTTACATACGCATTTTTTTCAGCACTAAGACGGTAGGCGTTGGCGGCACGTGCATTGGGCGATGCGTTATTGAAGGGATGCGCGGCTTTAGCCATTGATATTTTGGGTTCTGCGATAGAAATATCTTCACCCCTTAAAGAGACATTTTGAGAAATTTCTGCAGTATCTGCTTCTTCGGATATTTGTTTTTGAGAGGCTAGTAGATTTTCAAGAAACAGGCTAAGTGCTTCAATTGAAACACTGATGTCGTCGTATTCCTGTAAAGGTGGTTCTTGTCGATTTCGGCGTCTTCCTGATCCGCGGTAGTAGTCCGGATCATGACGGCGGATGGCCTGAATAGGCTCGCCCTGTTCAGTTATGCGCGGCAGCGGTGTAAAAAGTTGATTTAGTCCTGTAAACATATGGTTTACCTCCTGCTTCCTGCAGCTATAGTCGCTCCATAAAGGAAGCTGACCGTACATGCCTATTATAGCATTATGCAACTATATACGCCAATAGGCATGCGTTTGTATGCCTTGGTTTGTAACAGCTTTTTGGCAATTATAGTTTTTGACGAATGGACATGTTATAAGCATTTATGGGGAAAAAGAGCGATAAATATAAGAAAAAAATCCTAAAAGCGGAAGATATTGCGC
The DNA here is from genome assembly GCA_041583395.1 of Alphaproteobacteria bacterium. Classification (GTDB taxonomy): domain Bacteria; phylum Pseudomonadota; class Alphaproteobacteria; order Micavibrionales; family Micavibrionaceae; genus UBA6929. The sequence goes on along the minus strand of JBFHFW010000141.1, from coordinate 717 downwards.
TTTGGAAAGAGATGACCAAGGATATTACGCCTTGGTCGGATACGCCTTATGTCGCGTGTGAGGGTGATGGTAATGATGAGAGCGAGAAAGAGGGGCAATTAGCATCGATCGAGCGATCCGTGCGTGCGCCGAAGGCAGAGCAAGCAGCATTAGATCTGCGGCAACCGCAGGGGCAGGAGATTGACCGCCGCACTGCGCAGCGCTTGCAACGTGGACAGTTTCCGATTGACGCGCGTCTTGATTTGCACGGATTTTCACAGGCGCAGGCTTATGAGTCCCTGCGGTCTTTCATCAGGCAAAGTCATGCGCGGGGATGTCGCTGCGTTTTGGTCATTACAGGCAAAGGGCGCACGGGAAAAAAGGCTGCCGAAAGTGTATGGCTGGGTCATGATCATCAGCGGCCTCAGGGGGTTTTACGCCGTGAGGTTCCATGCTGGCTGGCGGAAGATGATTTACAGTCCTTTATTTTAAAAGTGCAAAATGCCCAACCTAAAGACGGTGGTGGTGGTGCATTTTATGTGTTGTTACGGCGGCAGAGATAAGCAAGGGTAGAAATTCAGGAATAAATGTAGAAATATTTGTCTGTGGATGTGCCTGTGCTTGGGGGTTTTGGGGTAAAGATTCCTGTGCTAGGGTGATTCCCTGTTACTCGTACATATAGATTTAAAATGGAAGATAGAAGATGAAATTAACCATCGAACGTGCAGCCCTCCTTAG
>JBFHFW010000140.1:0-4046 GCA_041583395.1 Alphaproteobacteria bacterium | reverse complement strand
TGCCCCATCTCGTGAACAAAAACCAAAATGCTGAGAACTAAAAGAAAAACAACACCATAAAACCAGGCATTTGTTCCAAAATCTTGCAGAAGCTCTAGAGGATTCATATATCACGCACCATTATTTATTTTTATATTATATTATATCCCAACTCTGAACGAGCAGCGATTACATCCCGCGTTAGGGATCGCACTGTTCTATCATAGTTTTCGATCTCATCAACCGTAGAAAGGGAAACGGACTTATCTTTATCCTCTATTCTCCCCAAAACATCAGTAACGATTTCCATGATATCACCAAAAGCAATATGATTGGTTAAGAAATGCGAAACAATTTCTTCATTTGCCGCATTTAATGCCACACACATATATTGCCCTTTTTCCAGACACTTATACGCCAAAGACAGAGCTGGAAAGCGTTTCATGTCCGGTTCTTCAAAATCCAAAGAAGCCAACTTCGTTAAAGATAGCTTTTCACCCGGCGTTTTTAAGCGCTGCGGATAGGCGAGTACATTGGCAATCGGTGTGCGCATATCACTTGCACCCATTTGTGCCAAAACAGAGCCGTCACAATACTCCACCATCGAGTGCACAACGGATTGCGGATGGATCAGTACATCGATCTTATCTGCTGGCAGGTCAAAGAGATAAGCGGCCTCGATAATCTCCAAAGCCTTATTCATCATCGTTGCGCTATCAACTGTAATCTTTGCGCCCATATCCCAATTCGGATGTTTGAGTGCCTGCTCCTTTGTTGCCCCACGAATATCTTCCAAAGACCATGTGCGGAAAGGCCCGCCCGAGGCTGTTAGGATAATACGCTCGATTGTGTCTTTATGCGCGAAATCAAAAACCTGAAAAATTGCATTATGCTCACTATCAACAGGTAAAATTTGTGCCTTATACTTCTTCGCCGCACTAATCACCAAATCACCCGCAGCCACAAGAGGCTCCTTATTGGCAATGGCAACGACTTTACTATGTTCTATCGCCCTTAAAACAGGGCGCAATCCGGCAATCCCGACAATCGCAACAAGGGTCACATCGACCTCATAGCTCTGCGCTTCCTTAAGGCCTTCTGTGCCACCAAGACAGGTTATGCCTCGCCCACTTAATGCAGCCTCAAGCTCGGGCAAGCGCGCTTCATCTGTAATCACTGCCACAGAAGCGTTTAGCTCAACCGCCATGGCTGCCAACTCCGCCACGCGAGAATGCGCACTGACCACACGCACATCAAAGTGATCCGGCTGCGCTAATACAACGTCCCGAGCCGAACAACCAATAGAACCTGTTACTCCAAGAATATTAAGAGACGTTGTGCTCATGAAGCCCACATAACAAAACCGAGAAATACTGGTGCGCAAAGCATGAGCGCATCAATACGATCCAGCAACCCGCCATGACCGGGGATAAGATTACCGCTATCTTTAACCCCTGCCCGACGCTTCAACCATGAGGCAATTAAATCACCGGACTGACCTGTAATACCGATAAACACACCAAAGCCCAGAACAATCAACCACGGCACATGCGCAAAGAATATCAACCCAACAAGCGCCGGAAAAAGAAGAGCGCCACCATAGCCTGCCCATGTTTTATTCGGGCTGATAGAGCCACCTAACTTTGGGCCACCAACAGTTTTTCCCACGGCATAAGCCCCAATATCACTGGCCCAAACCATACAGAAATAGGCCAATGTCATCATTAGCCCATAATCCATGCGCAGCACATAACACGCCCCGAAAGAAAGCCCGACATAAATAGCCCCTAGCAACCACCACAAATAAGCACATTTAAAAAGAACTGTTAAACGTCCCCACTCGAACTGCGTGCGGAAAGCTGCCAAAACCAACACACATGTAAACAGCCAACCACCATAGACAATCACGCCAACCATAAGTGGCGTCATAACAAGAGCGGAAAGTGAGCGTTTTAAAAGTGATTTCATGTTTGTTTTACACTTTTTGTATCGCCAAAGCGGCGATCCCGTGTTGCATATTCATCCAAAGCGGCCAGCAAATCTTTTTTGTTAAAATCCGGCCACAGCGTATCGGTAAACACCATCTCGGCATAGGCGCACTGCCATAACAAGAAATTCGATATCCGCTGCTCGCCAGAGGTTCTAATCAAAAGATCGGGATCGGGAATGCCTACAGTCATCAAGTTGGCTGCAAACACATCCTCGAGCGCTTCGGGGGCAAGATCTTTGGCTTCAGGGGGCAATTTCAAGGCGGCTTGGGCGATATCCTGCCGTCCACCGTAATTCAGTGCCATGATCACTGTGATTTCGGTGTTATCCTGTGTTAGCGCCTCTGCCTGCTCGATCAATTCTACAATATCGGAATCCAAACGCGTGCGGTCGCCAATAACGCGCAAACGTGCGCCTTTCTTATGTAGCTCAGCCGTTTCTGAGCGCAAATAATGCCGCAACAGCTTCATCAACTCATTCACTTCGCTCTCAGGGCGACGCCAATTCTCCGATGAAAAGCCAAATAATGTTAAATATTTAACGCCCAATTCTGCTGCTGCTGTTGTTACGCGACGTGCAGCTTCTGCACCTTGCTTGTGTCCGGCCACGCGCGGTAAACCACGCGCTTTAGCCCAACGACCATTGCCATCCATAATAATCGCAACATGAAGCGGTTTTTTTTGTTTTGTATCAACCTGTTGCAAAATACTTCTTACCCAATACTTAAACAGTCATAATATCAGATTCTTTGGCCGCAAGAAGCGCATCAACCTGCTTAATAGCCTCATCTGTCATCTTTTGCACTTCATCAGAACAGCGTTTTGCATCGTCCTCTGGCATATCATCTTTTTTGATAACATCCAACCCATCACGACGCGCATTACGAATGGAAATACGGGCGTTTTCAGCATATTTACTAGCCACTTTTGCCAGCTCTGCACGACGCTCTTGATTTAAATCAGGAATAGGAATACGGATCATCGTGCCCTCAGCCTGAGGATTAAGACCAAGGCCTGCATTCATAATACCTTTTTCAACGGCTTTGCTATTGTTGATATCCCAAACTTGTACAACCAACAAGCGCGATTCAGGGACGGAGACTGTGCCGACTTGATTAAGGGGCATCTTTGATCCATAGACATCAACTGTCACTGTATCAAGCAAGCTTGCCGAGGCGCGTCCGGTTCGCAAACCTGAAAATTCCTTTTGCAAGGCTTCTAGTGCACTATCCATGCGGCGTTTCACATCGGCTTTACTATAAGACATCTCTTTTATTCCTTTTTAATTCGTTACGATTGTAAATTTACCCTTGCCATTGACTGCTTGTGCAAAATTACCCTTTTCCATGACGGAGAAGACAACAATCGGGATATTGTTTTCGCGTGCCAAAGAAATGGCCGCAGCATCCATGACCTTCAGATCTTTGGTTAGAACTTCCATAAAGGTAATATGATCAAAATGTTTAGCATCGGGTTTCTTCATCGGGTCAGCACTATATACACCGTCAACCTTTGTCCCCTTGAAAATCGCGTCACAATCCATTTCAGATGCCCGCAACGCCGCAGCCGTATCCGTTGTAAAATAAGGATTGCCTGTGCCTGCTGCAAAAATGACTACGCGCCCCTTTTCCATGTGTCGCATCGCACGGCGGCGAATATAAGGCTCACAAACTTTATCCATTTGAATACCTGATTGCACACGCGTATCAACACCAATATTTTCCAATGCATTTTGGAGAGCCAACGCATTGATTACAATCCCGAGCATCCCCATATAATCTGCGGTCGTCCGATCCATACCTTGCGCCGCACCGGAAACTCCCCGAAAAATATTCCCTGCTCCCACGACAACGCACACCTCGATTCCCGCATCAATAACTTCTTTAATATCTTGAGCAACGCGTCCAACCGTTTCAGGAGACAGGCCAAATTCCTGGTTCCCCATCAGAACCTCACCTGACATTTTCAGCATCACACGTTTATAGGGTGTCTCGCTTTGAATATTTGATACGGCTTGGGTTTCACTCATCTTTTTTTGACCTTAAAGGGATAAAACTGGTTCAATATAGAGACAGCCGC
>JBFHFW010000139.1:0-4083 GCA_041583395.1 Alphaproteobacteria bacterium | reverse complement strand
GGCAAGACATGTCGGAATAGGCACCATGTTCGCCCTGGAATGATATTTTTTGTAATGGTTTACGCATGTATGACCTGTTTTTCTCAATTTTTCAGTTGAATGAGTATAGCCAAAGCGTATAAGTATGTCGACAAGCCTTGCCGAATTGAGTAGGCTTTTATCAAAGATTAACGACTTTTGAGAGCGGATATATAAAGAATGTCAGGTTTTGAATTTAATAAAGTGTTTGCAGCCGTGTTAACTGCGGGGATTGTAGCGATGTTGGGTGGTTTTATTTCCGAGACCCTGATGCACCCGCATAAGCTGGAAAAAAATGCTGTCGAGATTGAGGGTGGCGCGGTGGCGAGTGTTGGTGGTGCTGCTGAGGCGACAGGGCCCGAGCCGATTGCCGATCTGATTGCCAGTGCCGATATTGCCCGCGGACAAAAGCTGTCCAAAGCGTGCGCGGCATGTCATTCCTTTGATAAAGGCGGCGTTGATAAGGTTGGTCCTAACCTTCACGGCGTTTTCGGGCGCGCAAAAGGCGGCAAGGCCGGATTTGCTTATTCTTCAGCCATGGTTGAGGCCGGTGGCTCATGGAGCGTTGACGATCTTAATGCCTTCTTGTGGAAGCCGAAAAAGACGATTTCCGGTACGAAGATGAACTATGTCGGCTTGAAAAAGCCTGAAGATCGCGCAGCGATGGTGGCGTGGTTGAAGAGCTTGAATTAATTTTCCGTATTTTTTTTGACAGATCACTTTTCTTTGTTTACTTGTGATTTGATATCACAGTTTACTAAGAGGATTTAATTATGGATTTTAATGAAGTTGTTGGGCTAAATGTTAAAGAAACGGTTAGGGTGCTAAATATTCAACGCAATAAGGATTTTGAAGCGCATGACCCTCATGCTGTAAAAGGGATTGCGGCTATTGCAAATGATTCAAAGATATTGCTTGATAGAATGTCGATTGCGGATCTTGCAAAATTTGAGATTGAGATTTTAGCACATAGAGCCCAAAGATCTGTCGGTCTTGAATTTGATCGTGCTTTAAGAAAAATTTATACCTTTGACAACCCTATCCTTCTTAAAGGACATATTTCTAAGAGCCTTTCCTCGTATTTACAGGATCATGAATTAAAAGATCAGCCTGTGGTTAAAGAGCTTGCCAATAAATACCCTTTTCCTATCAACTATGGGATACATATTGGCGGTTAATTTATAAATCTTTCCCTCTTATAAAAGAATGCCTCTGACTTTAACGTGTTAGAGGCGTTTTTTATTGAAGCAGAGAAAAATCGCAAAGATCGCGCGGCGGTCGTGGCGTGGTTGAAGAGCTTGAACTAGTTTTTTCATAATTTTATTGACGCGTTTATTTGTTTGGTTTATGGTTCTGTCAAATTGAGTTAACAAGGAGTTTGTTATGACAGACAATACCAAATATACAAGTGACCCTGTTTTGTTGGAGGCTTTTGACAAAGCGGATCAAGCACTTGAAAAAATTCATGCGGCGTTAGATAATGATATTAGGGCGTTTGGTGGTAATCCAGATACCCCCCTTATTACAATTCCTAATAAACCAATAGTTTTTCCTGAGGATGTTGCGGCACCATTTAGACCGGAACCGTAATTTCTTATCCTTTCCCTCTTGTAAAAGAATGCCTCTGACTTTAACGTGTCAGAGGCGTTTTTTATTGAAGCAGAGAAAGAGAATACAGCCATGTCCGAGGCACAAAAAGCAAGCAATCAAATTACCGTGACTTTCCCCGATGGGGCGCAGCGTACCTATGACCACGGGGTGACGGGTTTGCAAATTGCCGAGGGGATTTCGCCGTCTTTGGCAAAGGCCTCAATCGCGGTCAAAATTGATGGGGCGCTGCGTGATTTGAGTTTACCGATTGAAGCGGATGTGAAGCTGGAAATTGTTAAGCGTGCGGATGAAGAGGCGCTGGAGCTGATCCGTCATGATACGGCGCATGTGATGGCCGAGGCCGTGCAGGAGCTTTTCCCCGGTACACAAGTCACTATTGGTCCCGCCATTGAAAATGGTTTTTACTATGATTTTGCGCGGGACGAGCCTTTTTCGACCGAGGATCTGGAAGCGATCGAGAAAAAGATGCGCCAGATTGTCGAGCGCAACGAGCCTTTTGTTCGCGAAGTTTGGGATCGTAATGAAGCGATTGCCTATTTTAAAGAGCAAGGTGAAGCTTATAAGGCCGAGCTGATCGAAGACTTGCCCGAAGATGAAACGATCACCGTTTATCGTCAGGGGAAATGGCTGGATCTCTGCCGTGGCCCCCATTTACCCAGCACCAAGCATGTCGGTACGGCCTTTAAGTTGCTGAAAGTCGCGGGAGCGTATTGGCGCGGGGATAGCTCCAAGGCGATGCTCAACCGGATTTACGGCACCGCGTGGCGCGATGATAAAGAGCTCAAAGCCTATTTGCATCAGCTTGAAGAAGCCGAGAAACGTGATCACCGTAAACTCGGCGCGGAGATGGATCTGTTTCATTTCCAAAAGGAAGCGCAAGGCAGTGTGTTTTGGCATCCCAAGGGCTTTACGATCTATAACCAGCTTGAGGGCTATATCCGTCGCCGCTTAAATAATGCGGGTTATAGCGAGATCAAAACCCCGCAGCTGATTGATAATAAATTGTGGGAGGCTTCCGGTCACTGGGGCAAGTACCGCGAGAATATGTTTGTGGTGCCCGATGAGGTGCCCAATACCGAGGAAGACGGGCCAGTTGTTTCGGATAAGGCATTTGAGAAGCTCATGGCGCTCAAACCCATGAATTGTCCTGCCCATGTGCAGGTGTTCAAGCAGGGGATCAAGTCCTATAAAGACCTGCCCATTCGTTTTGCCGAGTTCGGCTGTTGTCACCGTAACGAAGCGCATGGCGCGCTGCACGGTTTGATGCGCGTGCGTCAGTTTACCCAAGATGATGCGCATATCTTTTGTACGGAAGAACAAATCCAAGATGAAGCCGTTGGTTTTTGTATGCTTTTGAAAAATGTTTATAGCGACCTTGGTTTTGATGATGTGAAGGTTGCATTGTCCTTGCGCCCCGAAATGCGTGTAGGCTCGGACGCGCTATGGGATAAGGCCGAAGACGGCTTGCGTCAGGCATTGATTCGTACAGGCCTCGAATTTACCGAGGAAGAAGGCGAGGGTGCATTTTACGGTCCCAAGATCGATTATCAGGTGCGCGATGCGATTGGCCGGACATGGCAGTGCGGTACGCTGCAGCTTGATTTTAATTTGCCTGAGCGTCTGGATGCGTCTTATGTTGGTGAGGATGGTGCGCGCCATCGCCCCGTGATGTTGCACCGTGCAATCCTTGGCTCGCTTGAGCGCTTCTTGGGTGTGATGATCGAGAGCTATGCAGGTAAATTACCGCTATGGCTGGCGCCGGTGCAATGTGTGGTGACGCCGATTGTCTCCGAGTTTGATGATTATGCGACCGAAGTCTATGAGGCGCTCAAAGCCGCGGGTATCCGTGCGGAGATTGATCTGCGGAATGAGAAGATCAATTACAAAATCCGTGAGCATTCGGTGGTAAAAGTCCCTGCTATTTTCGTGGTTGGTGCACGCGAGGCCGAGGATAAAACCGTTGCCATCCGCCGCCTTGGTTCCAAAGACCAAAGCGTTGAGAGCATGGTGGAGGCTATCGCATCCCTTGCGGCAGAGAGTAAACCACCGTACTAAATTTCCCCTGGCGGCAAAGGGCGGCGGTTTGTTCAAAGATTTCGGTGACTGTGAGTGTGGCTTCTTCGACGGCAGAGAGGAATTGGCGGTGAAGTCGGTGATCAACCCCCCAGCCTTCTAATGTGATGGCATTTCTCTCAATTTCACAGCTTTGGTTTGTTCTTTCCCATTCACGGTCATCAAAATGCGTGGTGCGTAAAGCAGGGTGCGTGTGCCCTTGGCGTGGAATATCTTCAGCAGGAAAAGTTTTGTTTGTAAAAAACGGTGCGAGGATTTTTTGATTGGCCTTATCACCATAATCTAACATGCTGCCTTTGTAAGGGAGTTTGAAATATGACCACCCTGCTACATGTGCTTGGCCGCATGATTTGATGGGTACAGATGATTTTGTCATCATGT
>JBFHFW010000138.1:0-4087 GCA_041583395.1 Alphaproteobacteria bacterium | reverse complement strand
GCCGATCAAAAAAACGTCAATCTTCTATCGCCCAATGAAACGGCGCATCCGCGCTTGATCGAATATGGATGGGTTGCCGGCGATGCGACCACTCAACTGCCGAATAAAGATACACGTTGGGCAGTTGTCGGCAATGAAACGCTGAGCACAGAAAACCCTGTGCTTTTAAAATGGGACAACGGGCAAGGCATCATATTCGAGCGCGAAATTGCCATTGATGATCATTATCTCATCACCATGACGCAACGCGTGGTCAATAATTCGGGTAAAAATATCACGCTCTATCCTTACGGGTTGATCTCGCAAAAAGGCCTACCGCAAGGACTGGAAAACCGTTGGCTCATGCATGAAGGACCAATGGGCTTTGTCGGTGACGAGATGGTCGAGCTCAAATATAAAAAGTTTTATAAAGAGCCACAACATAGCTATCAAGCGAATGCAGGATGGACAGGCATTGGCGATAAATACTGGCTGACTGCTCTGATCCCGCCGCAAGGGCAGAGTGTAAAATATCGTTTTAATTATCAAGGTATCCCACCGCAAAAAGGACAGGAAGATACCGGCCGTTATCAGGTGGACTTTACAGGCTCTGCGCTATCGCTGGCCTCTGGACAATCGGGTGAGGTGCGCTCGCATATTTTGACGGGCGCTAAAAAAGTGCTCTTGCTGAAGGAATATAATAAAACACTGGGCATTAAAAATCTGGATCTGGCCGTGGATTTCGGTATGTTCTGGTTTTTGACCGTCCCGTTTTTCTACATGTTGCATTTCCTCGGGCAACTTGTTGGCAATATGGGTGTGGCGATTATTTTGCTAACCATCATTATCCGTACATTGGCTTCACCGCTGACTTATACATCTTATAAATCATTCGCCAAAATGAAAAAAGTGACGCCACAGGTCAATGAACTGCGCTCTAAACACGGCGCCGACAAGCAAAAGTTGCAACAAGAACTCATTCAGCTTTATCAGCGCGAAGGTGTGAACCCGATGGCCGGATGTTTTCCGATCTTGCTGCAAATTCCAATTTTCTTTGCATTTTATAAGATCTTGTTTGTCACGCTCGAAGTGCGTCATGCGCCGTTCTTTGGCTGGATTCAAGACCTATCGGCACCTGATCCGACAAGCGTTTTCAACCTGTTTGGTCTTATTCCATGGAGTCCTCCGGCCTTTTTAATGATCGGTGTTTGGCCGATTTTGATGCTGATCGGGATGAATATCCAGCGTAAGCTTAACCCGCCGCCGCAAGATCCATTGCAACGCGATATGGCACTTTATTTCCCGTTCATTATGACTTTCCTGATGGCGCAATTTGCCTCAGGTTTGGTGATTTACTGGACGATTAGTGCCTATTTTGGCATTATCCAGCAAGCCACCATCATGCGCAAAATGGGTGTGCCTATTCACCTCTTCGGTGAGAGTGAGGAGGAAAAAGAGCTTGAAGACTCCGTTACCCATGGCGGACCCGTTGTGCATCCTTTGGCTAAAATGGCCGAAGATCAGATCGAGGATGCTGTATTTGAAGAAGATGGAGGCGATGAACCACCCAAGCCTCCGGTTTCAAAACCAAAGCCCAAGAAGAAAAAGAAGAAGTAATCATGTCACCCGATGAAGAGCTTGCCCACAATATCGAAGCTGCGCGCAAGCTTTTTGCCGGTACGTGTGATTTCGTTCTCGGTGTTGCGCATTTAAGCCAACTCCCCGATGCGGATAAGCCGGAGATCGCATTTGCCGGGCGCTCGAATGTCGGGAAATCCTCACTGATTAATGCACTTACGGGACGCAAAGCACTCGCACGCACGTCACATACCCCTGGGCGCACGCAACAGCTCAATTATTTCGACCTCGGCGGCGGGCAGCTTTATATGGTCGATATGCCGGGATACGGTTATGCACAAGTGTCCAAAACCCAGCGCGAGGAATGGAAAGATCTGATCTATACCTATTTGCGTGGGCGGCCGAATTTGCGCTGTGTGTTTATCCTCATCGATGCGCGCCACGGTCTGAAAGATAGTGATATCGAGCTGATGGATATGCTGGATGAAACGGCTGTTTCTTACCGCATTGTCCTGACCAAGGCCGATAAGGTCAAAAATCAGGAACAGGAAAAAATGATCAAAAAGATCACCGCGACCTTGAAAACCCATAGCGCAGCGCACCCCGATATTTCACTGACCAGCGCCCATAAGGAATTCGGCGTACCTGAGCTTCGTGCACTGATGGCCAGCTATACAGACTGATATGTATTACGCTTTTATATCTCTGATTGCCTTATTTGTCAGCGCCGTGCTGACCGCATATTTGTTCAACCATGTCTCTTTTTTTGCGCTGATGTTTATTTATCAGATCGCATCGGGGATCGCATGCCTGGCATTCTTGGTACAGCAAAAAGGCCTTGTGCAGGAAGCCGTGATCTTTAAAAGATATTTATCTCCCATGGCAATTTTACTCCTTTTCGGAGCGCTCGATGGATTTGGATGGTTTGCGTCCCTTTATTATAATGGACTGAGCGGTCATGCCATTTTGGGGCGGCTGGCAACGGTAGTTTTAATTGGGTACGGCCTTATCTATCTGAAGGAAAAGATTAATCCACTACAGTTATTGGCTTGTGCTCTGCTCGTAGGATCGAGTATTCTATATGTCTTTCAAATTGAAAGCACACAAGACGTGATGGGCATCATTGCCATCGCCATGCAGGCCATTGGTTATTCTGTTTTTGCAGTCCAGCAAAAGAAATTTTCCACGATCATTGATCCGGCTTTTATGCTGATGGTGCGCTCCTTTGTACTGGGTACGGCGGTATTGGCTGCTGCATTTTTACTGGGGTCGCCTCCGGCATCATGGATATTAAGCGCAGATATTATTTTTTGGGCGGCTATTGCAGGAATTTTCGGAAGCTTCATTAATCATTATTTGGTGATGAAAGCATTTGCCACCGAATATCTCTCCATTGTCATCGCTATTCGCTCGAGTAGCCCGATCTTTTTATTCCTGTTTGGCGTCCTTGTCCTTGGCGAGTCAGGATCACTTACCAAATATGCATCGGCATGTGTAATGATGATTGGTATGGGTGTCATCATATACGACCATCTACGCGCAGCGAGAAAACTACGCATAGAAGCGGCGTAGGATATATTAATAGATATATCAATTAGATTAAGAAACCGGACAATCAACCTTGGTTGGCAGATCTGCTGCAATCGGATCATCATCCAGCATCTCAATCATACCCGATGGCTGGATCGCGAAGTTCGCAATGAACAATGCGTTTGAGTAGAACACAACAGCATCAGCCAGATAGTGACCCTGCTCGTTCATTCCCTCGAAGTTTGCCTCGCGGACAGTACCTTCAATTACTGAACGTGTTGTGTCGTCCATCTCGGTCGGCATGTTTGGATCATCCATGCTTTCAGCCACATAAAATGGGCCTTCTTCACCACGAACGAAGAAGCAGAAGAAGCGTAGATAGTCGAGAACATTCTCTTCTGTTACTTTGATCGGTGCCTTGGCGTTGACTTCATGGATCGGCGGAGACGTACCGTTCAGGCGGAACAAATTCCCCTGATCTGTGAGGTAATAGACATTCAGGTTCGGGCTCAGCCAATTTGGATCGCGTACACGAATTAAAGCAACGCTGTCATAAAACGGTAAGGAGCGCCAATGCACTTGTGTGGTATCGGCTGAAACCTTGTATTTTCCATCAATGGGATTAATTTGCTCGAGAAAGCCTGCAAGCTCTTCGCCTTGAACAGCATTCCAATTATTATCGTGATACATTTAAAATTCTCAATTTTATTTTGTTATTGATTACGGTTGACTCAACCGACTCTTCCATTTTGACAGGATTATAGCGTAGCGCAACCCCCACCGCATTAAAAATTTGTGGCTACGGGTTTTTTTATAAGGCAGGCGTTGTTAGAAGCATGAAAAGATCCTTGCTTTTCCCCATCAAGCTGTTTATACAAAACGCCTACACTTGACGAATGAGGTTTATGAAATGGCACGTGTTACAGTTGAAGATTGTATTGATAAAGTTGAAAATCGCTTTGAGCTTGTGATGGTGGCATCTAACCGCGCACGCAAAATT
>JBFHFW010000137.1:0-4107 GCA_041583395.1 Alphaproteobacteria bacterium | reverse complement strand
CACATCCTTGGTGTATGTTACCAGATCACTTTGTGTGAATTGCATGGGCGAAACATTGACCGCGATGCGGATTTCGATCCCGTGCTTTTTCTTCCATTCATGGGCTGTGCGGCAGGCTTTTTCCATGACCCATTCGCCAATGGGAACGATCAGGCCAGATTGCTCGGCAACCGGAATAAACTCCGCAGGTGATACAAATTTGCCGCCTTCTTTGCTGTTATCTTCTTTCCACCAGCGGAGCAGTGCTTCGGCACCGATGATCTTGCCGGTTTTTAGATCAAGCTGTGGCTGGTAGTGGACGGAGAGTTTGTCATTCTCAAGCGCATCGCGCAGATCACGTAGCATCTGGAAGCGCTCTTGTACGGCGCGGTCGAAATCCTCAGAATATTCCTTGATCGTGTCACGGCCTTCTTCTTTGGCGCGGTTGAGTGCGATATCAGCATTTTTCAGGACAAGGGCAGGCTCTCTGCCATCATCGGGGAAGGTTGAAACGCCGATCGAACAGCGGATCTGGAATTCCTCGTTAAAGACTTTAAATGGTTCACCGCGGATGACGTTACGGATACGTTCGGCCACATCACGGGATTTATTGAGATCAGTTGAAAGCGGCATGAGAATGGCAAACTCATCCTCACCACTGCGTGAAACTGTTGCGCTTTCGGGTAAGGCTGCGCGCAGACGTTTCCCGACGCCGCGTAAAATCGCATCGCCGACATTGTGCCCCATGGAGTCGTTAATGTCTTTGAAATGATCAAGATCGAGCGTTACAACGGTAAAGCGTTTTGTCTGACCGTTTGCGGATGTCCCCATTTTATCGGACATGGCCTGCAGGAAGAATGTGCGGTTTGGTAGTGCCGTTAGTGTGTCGTAATAAGCGAGCTTATGGATTTCATCTTCGGCCGAGGCACGCAGGTGGCGCAAATTATCTGCATTTTGTTGGATAAGTTGTTGCGTGATCTGGATTGTGCTGCCGATTTCATCATTGGGATTAAATGGCGAGGTGGGGATATCCGGGTTCTCGGGGTTTTCCGAGGCCTCCATAAGATTTTTGCGCATGAATAAGATTGGCTCGAGCAACCAGCGGCTGAGTGCAATCATTAAAACAGCTGTGACAAAGCCAGAGAGGCAGAGCATAATCAGGATGGACTGGATGACGTAGTCTGTAACTTGTCCTTGCACATTTGAGGAATCCACCCGTGCCACGATGTAGTAACTGGGCGCAAGCGGGTTATCGGGAAAGACAAATTCATAGGCATCCCCGTCCGCACTTCTATGTGTTTGGAAAAGGCTTTCTTGTGTCAGGAGTGTTAAAATCGTTAAATCGCCGGAGGATTGAATATAGTTTAGGCTGCTATCAACGATCGTAAAGCCTTTGACCGGTGTTTTGGCTAAAATATTGCGGACCTGTGTATCAGAAATTGGATTTTTACGCTCGATATAGGCGCTGATATCAATGGCAGGAGCAATGGCTGCTTGGGCAATTTGTTCTATTCCGTAGAGTTTTTCACGCTCAACATCGCTGATGGTGACATTTAAAATGCCGGCTTGAACAGCCATAAAGGTCAAAAACACGGCAAGCGTAATTCGCCAACTGATCTTACTTTTCCAGATTTGGGTGGATGAAGTCAGGGTGAATGTGTCGTCTTGCGTCGTTTTTGAGTCCGAATGGCCGAGTGTCATTTTGAAAGATGCCGGTTTAGAGAGCATATGGTGAGCCTAAGATCTGATGACCTTTGAAAATTGATTATACGTGCTATTTGTTATTTGACCAAGCGCGTTTTACCCCAAATTTCATTCTATCGCTAAAACCTTAACAAGGTATTTAAGTTTTTGATCTGTCTAATTAATTTATAGGTTATCCACATAACGCATTGTTTTTGTTATGTATTTATTTAAAATTTTATTGATGTGCGCGTTGCAAAGCTGCGTATCAAGCCTAACATTGGCTTTGCTGCGCTAAGCTTGATACAATTTTTAACCACAATATAAGCTGTTATTTGTGGTAAGATGGGGCGCTCTGGAGTTGACTTTGCGGATGGGCCAGTTGGAGGTTGTCGTTGGCGGTTGATGATATGCCAGCGGCAATATTAAATTGAGAAGGTTGAGGGGCGTGTATTGCGCAGTTGAAGTGACCTTCAAGCGCCTGGATGAATGTTTGTCCCTTTCCGGCATCTACGACACAAACATTGGCGCTTGTATCGATATTTGCGATGGGTAAATTTGAATGCGCTGTTTCTTTGGTGTTTACAAAATAGATTGTTCCGATACCGGCATTGTTGGCAGAACGAAAACCGTTCCCGGAGTCTTCCCAGGCAATGCAGTATGCGGGATCTGTGTTTGTTTGAATGCAAGCCAGTTCATATGGTCTGCCACTGGGTTTTCGGTCGGTGGTGTCATTGTCCAGCATATTTCTGTTGATGAAAACGTCAATAACAACAGGATCACTGCCAGTATCTGCGGCAACGATGCGGTTGTCAATTTCTCCTGAGGAATCTCTAAATGCCGGATGCGCAGGGGCAATAATGCCGCAGGCTTTTAGTGTCGCAGTCGCAATGGCTTCACGTCCATTTGTTACAATGCCAACAGGCTTGCCTTGGCTTCTAAAGAAGCGGATTGATTCAAGGGCACCTTGATTGACAACGAATTTTTCTCTTTCTACTGGGTCTCCATCAAGGATTTTTTCAATTCCGTCGGTATATATTTGAAGAAATCTCGCTTGAAAAATGTCAACGCTTGCGCATGTCTCTAAAATTTTCGAGCCTTGATCCAGTTGCACAAAGGCGCTGAAATATTTGTCAACACCACCGCCTTTGTTGGTGTTGTAAATTTCTAAAAAAGCCGCGTGATCATATTCGATACCAGCTTCAAGGCAGGCCGCCTCAAATGTCTCGCTGATTTTGCATTCGAGATATTTATCGACAATTGTTCCGTCTAAATCATAAAATACAGCTTGTGTTTCTTCTAGATTCATTGTTTTGCCCTGCTTTTTTTATCGAAGTTTATAGTCCAATATTAATTTGATAACCAATTCCGGTTTTTGAAAATATTTTTTCGGGGAGCTGTTTCCCGGTGTCGTGCCCAAACATGTCGAGAAGTACGATGAAGCCGTTCACATTTGTGTTTGTGTGACCAGTGATAATGCCACTTCCTGTTGCGGCGACAAATGGCAAGGAATTGCATCCTTTTAGTAGCTTTTTTGGTTTCAGCCCCAGTTTTTTTGCTTGGTTTATTGTATCGGGTGTAAAAATGGCTCCCGTTGTTGCTGCATAGTAATCCGCGCCATCGGTGCCAGCAGAGACGCCGTAAAGAGTATTGCGTCTTTTTGTTTTTTGCGCTTCAAGAGCCAGAGCCAGAGCTAGATGATTATAGCGTCCCCCAACGCCTCCCTCAACCGGTTGGATATCGGGTTCTCCTCCGGCGATATAAATAGCGGGTTTTTTACGGGTTGCTGTGGCTAAAAAGGTGGATATGTGCTTTTTGGCTTCCTGTTCGGGGGTGTCCGTCATTTGTGTGTCGGCTTGAATGACTTCAAAGCCGAGGTCTGTAGCGTAATCAGCAATGGCCTGCATGGCGAGTGCGTTTTTTGCTGCAATAATATTTGTATTTCTTTCACCTAGGAAGGCGGGATGTTCTTTTGTCGGTGTTTCATAATCGGGGTTATTTAACACAGATTGTGCCGCGGGGCTGATCTGGATATTGTGTCGCTTTATGATTTCCCAAGCTTCTTCCTGTGTTGAAGGATCGGGAACAGTGGGACCTGATGCAATGATACTCATGTCATCATCGGTGACATCTGAAATCATCAATGTTGTCATGTGTTTTGCATTTTTTGCTGCAACAGCTAAACGTCCACCGGAAATTTTTGATAAATGTTTGCGTACAATATTCATTTCATGGATGTGCGCACCCGATTTAACAAGTTGGCCGTTGATGTTTTGTAGGTCCTCGATCGAGATGCCATCGGTGGGCAAGGACATAAGCGCCGAACCGCCGCCGGAAATTAGCCCGATTACGATATCTTTTTTTGTGGCGCTTTGTGCCTGTTCAAGAATTTTTTGTGCTGCTGCTGCGCTTTTTTCGCAGGGAACAGGGTGTGACCCTTGGCAT
>JBFHFW010000136.1:0-4143 GCA_041583395.1 Alphaproteobacteria bacterium | reverse complement strand
TTTGTGAATTATCCTGCATCATTGCAAATCCCCCTTTGTTATTCTGTTAACCTCTTCATATTCCTACCGTAAATCCCAATAAAGGTCAAAGAGCTTCTCATGCTCGCGGATGGCATAACGGTCTGTCATACCGGCAATATAGTCACACACCACCCGCGCTCTAATGCCCTCATCCTCTAGCCCTCCGGCCTCTTTGACGCGGCGCTGCCAGTTATTGGGAAGCATCTCAGGGTTTTTCGTAAAAGCTGTGAATAAGTCACCCACGATGCGTTCAACCTTGAGCCAAATACGGTTCATCGTGAAATGGCGGTACATGCGCTCATATAAAAAAGCACGCAGTTCATCAACTTTGGCTTTCATTTCATCTGAAAAAGCCACCATCGGGCGCCCTGCCATACGGACATCTTCAGCGTTCCCGGGATTGAGCTCATTGAGGCGTCGAAGCGATTCATCATAGACATCTTCAACCATCGCGCCGATCATCTCCCGCACCATTTCCTTGATAAAATGACGCTCGTTTAAATCGGGATAGGCCGCGCGCACACGCTCCATAGCTTCGCGCAGAATTGTCAGCTCTTCCAATTCTTCCAGCCGAAACAGCCCTGCACGCAAGCCGTCTTCAACATCGTGATTATTGTATGCAATATCATCGGAAATGCCTGCCACTTGCGCCTCTACACTAGCATAAGTATTAAGGCGCATATCCATTTTTTCCTGCAATTCACGCACCGCAATATGTGCTTTATCCGCTTTCATAGGGCCGTTGTGCTTGACTACGCCCTCCAGCGTTTCCCATGTCAGATTAAGACCGTTCCACTCGGGATATGTGCGCTCCAGCGTTGTGAGCACACGTAAAGACTGGTCATTATGGTCAAAGCCGGCAAAGCGCGCCATCGCCTTATCCAGATAAATCTCGCCGATATGCGCAAAGGGCGTATGCCCCAGATCATGCGCCAACGCTATGGCCTCGGCCAAGTCCTCATTGACCATCAGCGCCCGCGCCAAAGTCCGCGTGACTTGTGCAACTTCGAGCGTATGTGTGAGGCGCGTACGGTAATGATCGCCCTCGTGATAGACAAAGACTTGGGTTTTATATTTCAGGCGGCGAAAAGCACTGGAGTGGATAATGCGGTCGCGGTCACGCTGGAACGCCGTGCGGTAGCGGCTTTCCGGCTCCTCGATCACGCGCCCTTGTGTCTGATCAGGACGGCACGCATAGCTTGCCAAAGGCAGTGCACAGTAGTTATAAGAAGGTTGTTTTTGGGCGGGTTCGCTCATTGGATTGTGACCTCTAAATGATTCGCGTATAATAGAACTATGAGCATAACTGTAGATAATAGCGCCGTAAAGCGCATCGAAGAACTCCGCACCTTAAAGGGTAATCCGGCTTTGCGCCTGCGCCTGATTGTCGAGGGCGGAGGCTGCTCCGGTTTTCAGTATAAAATGACGCTGAGCGATGAAGTGGATGACAAAGATGAAGTTTTTGCCGACGCCGTTGTAACCGATGATATCTCCATGCCCTTTTTGGATGGTACGACGATCTCTTTTGAAAAAGGGCTCATTGGTTCCGAATTTAAACTCAACAATCCCAACGCCAAACAGGGGTGTGGCTGCGGCACATCTTTTTCGGTTTAAAGATCTCTTGAACCCTGCCAAGCTTCTGTTATCGTATTGCCATGAAGATCACATCATGGAACGTTAATTCAATCAAAGCACGTGAGGCGCATGTTGTGCGCTATCTTAAAGAATCTGCACCTGATGTATTAATGGTTCAGGAATTAAAGAGCCTTGAATTTCCGGCAGAAACATTCGAGGCTCTTGGCTATCACACGGCGGCAGTCACGCAGAAAACTTATAACGGTGTGGCGGTATTTTCAAAAACACCCATTACGACGATCCTTGATCATTTGCCCGGTGATAAAGAGGATGAGCAAGCGCGCTATCTCGAATTTGAAACAAATGGCCTGCGGCTGATTAATATTTACCTGCCTAACGGTAACCCCGTCAGCGTAGATAGTGAAAAATATCCCTATAAACTCGGCTGGATGAGGCGCCTTTACGCACGCCTCAAACATCTACGCGATGAACAAATTCCTTTTGTGATTGGTGGGGATTTTAATGTGATCCCTGAAGATAAAGACTGCCACAGCCCAAAAGACTGGGCGGGGGATGCGCTCTTTCGTCCCGAGACACACGCGCAGTTCCAAAGCCTCCTTAATCTTGGGCTAAGTGATGCCTTTCGTGTCTTTAATGACCGCGCAGAGCAATACAGCTTTTGGGATTACCAGCGCGGCGCATGGCAGCGCAATGATGGCATCCGCATTGATCATTTCCTCACAAGCCCTTCTATCACGGACAGGCTTTTGGAATGCAGCATTGATAAAGAGCCGCGCGGCTGGGACAAACCCTCTGACCACACACCCGTCACGATTCGAATTGCTATGTGATAAGCGGGCTGGAAACCGGAGCAAAGATCATGATAGACTCCTTTGGTATTTAATGGAGAATCATTTATGTCCCTGCGCCGATTTGCTGTCCTGCCCGCTCTTGCTGTTCTCTCGCTAAGCGCATGCAGTGTGCATGATACTTTGCGCACCCAAACCGCCAGCCGTGCCGCTGCCCCCGCGTGGATGATTAAGCGTGAAATTGCCGCCAATCCCTTTTCTCTCACTGTGTTTGAGCGCATGCATGAACGCGAAGCTCCTGCCACGATTTATATAGAAGGCGATAATATCAGCGCACTCATCAGCGAAACCCCGCAAATGCCTGTTGCGCTCAGGCTTGCAGCAAAAGACAGCAGTGCAAATGTCATATCCATGGCACGCCCTTGCCAGTATAGCGGCATGCTTGAGCCCGAAAACTCTTGCGGCGCCCCATGGACAACAGACAAAAAATACTCCGGGGAAGTTCTTGATAGCTACAATATGGCCATTGATGAAATAATCGCCCGTTACGATATTGAAGGCATCCATCTGGTCGGTCACTCGGGCGGTGCCGCGATTGCAGCGCTTCTAGCGGCACAGCGCGAGGATGTACTCTCCTTACGCACCGTGGCGGGCACCATGGATACAGACCTTGCCCGTGAATTACGTGGCAAGAAGCCCTACGCAGAGTCTCTAAACCCCAAAGATATTGCCTTTAAGCTCCGCAAGTTGCCGCAAAAACATTTTACCGGCGCGCGTGATTATATTACACCGCCTGCCCTCTTGGAGAGCTTTCTATCAGCCATGGGCAATACAAGTTGCGCTGAACACATGGTCGTTAACGGCGTGACCTATGACATGTGGTGGGAAAACGAGTGGGCAACGCTTCTTAAAGATCCTCCCGCTTGTAAAAGCAATTTTTAGGAAATTTCTTTTAGAGCCTTCGTAAAGCCTTTCAGAGAAAATGGCAGCTTCACAATTTTCTGATTGGGTAGCATAAAGCTCACATGCGCGGTGTTACCACGACGCATGGCCTGAACCAGCTCATCATCCAGCGCAATCAAAGCAAAGCACCCCGCTGGCTCACAAGAGCGAAACTGGAACTTCATAGGCTCACCATCATCAATTTGCAACTGACCGCCATATTGCAGCAAGACCCCGAGCGGCAAGGCAACAACGCCGACCGCATTCTCATTCGTATCGGGGTAGCCAATATTGATCTCCGCAACCCGGTCATTTGTTTCCTTTTGCGACAAGCTTTGTGAGATCTCGCAACGCCCGCGTTTAGCATCACCTTTGTTTGCACCATCAACCCCGTCATTACACCGCACGATCCAATCATCAATAGCCTCGGCATTCACCTGAACCTGTGGAGTATCATCCTGCGCCACAGCCCTAACCGGCGCACCGATTGCCAAAGCCAGAACCATAAAAGCTGCTATGATATATATGAATTGATGGCGCATAAAACGATCTCCTTGCTATGATATTCCCGAGGCTAAGGATTAGAGATAGGTTTTGCAAATAAAAAAGCAACTGCAGATCAGCGCATGTGCAAAATATTCAGATCAAGGGGCTCGCTATAACCAATGATCAGAATCCTCCAATATCAAAGCTATAGTAACCGGAAAGTCAGGATTTAAATAATTATATGGATTAATGGTGCCACGAGAGAGAATTGAACTCTCGACCTCACCCTTACCAAGGGTGCGCTCTACCA
>JBFHFW010000135.1:0-4209 GCA_041583395.1 Alphaproteobacteria bacterium | reverse complement strand
GCGCCATGGATCACGGTGCAAAAGGCTTCGTTGCCAAGCCGTTTGTGAAAAAACATCTTTTGCGCTACATCACCGAATGCCCACAACATAAAAAATTGCATTAACCTGATCTCTCCGCTATACAAGGCCTCACATTTAAAGATGAGGTTTTTTAGCCAATGGCGGCTCCGTTATTACTCAGTGTCAAAGAGGCTTGTGTGCGTTTTCAAAAAACGCCGCTATTCGAGAATCTGTCGTTCAATATCCATGAGCGCAGCCGCATTGCGCTGGTCGGGAAAAATGGCGCAGGGAAATCAACGCTGATGAATATTATCACTGGCGCGCGGGAGCTCGATGAAGGCACGCGCTGGCAGGAGCAATCTGTCACAATCGGCTATTTGCATCAGGATATTACCCCGCAGGAAGGGCGGACGGTTTTCGAGTATATTTTCGAGGAAATCGCTGGTGAAGAGCGCGAGCTGCACCAATATAAAGTCGATATTGTTGCCGAGGCTTTGCACCTTGATGTGAGGGCGCAGATGACACGCCTCTCCGGCGGACAATTACGTCGTGCAGGTTTGGCACGGGCATTGGTGGAGGAGCCGGATATCCTCCTCCTCGATGAGCCAACCAACCATCTGGATCTGGAGGCTATCGAGTGGCTGGAAGGTTATTTGCGGGGGTATCGTGGCACGATTTTGTGTATCTCTCACGACCGGACATTTTTAGCCAATATCACCAATCAGATTTTCTGGCTGGATCGTGGGAAGCTCCGTGTGTGCCCCAGAGGCTTTGCGCATTTCGAGGAATGGTCGGAAATGCTGCTGGAGCAAGAAGAGCGCGAGCTGAAGAATCGCAAATCGATTGTCGATCAGGAAGTGGCATGGGCGTCTAAAGGCGTGAAAGCACGCCGTAAACGCAATGTCCGCAGGCTGGAGCAAATGCGTGAGATGCGTGATCAGCTCAAAGCCGATCAGAGTGCCCACCGCCGCGCCAGCACCAAAATCAAGCTAGAGCCACCGAAAAATGATGAGGCGACATCCAAAATCGTCGCTGAATTTTATAGCGTGCATAAGCAATTCACCGATGAACATGGCGATGTTAAAAAGATCCTGAACGGCTTTAACTTGCGTATCCGTCATGGTGACCGCATCGGGATTTTGGGCAAGAACGGATCGGGAAAAACGACATTCCTTAAGATGCTGATCGGCGAGTTAGAGCCCGATCAGGGGCGCGTTAAGCGCAAAAAAGAGCTGCAATTTGCCTATTTTGATCAAAAGCGCCGTGATCTGAACCCAGAGGATTCCTTGCGTAAAACCCTTGTGCCCTCGGGCGGGGATTATATCGATGTGATGGGGAAATCCCGCCATGTCTGCGGCTATTTAAAAGACTTCCTCTTTGATCCGGGTGATGCGCATATTGCTGTTTCAACGCTCTCGGGCGGGCAGAAAAACCGCCTGATGCTGGCAAAAATTCTGGCCAATCCGGGCACATGCCTCATTTTGGACGAGCCCACAAACGATTTGGATATGGATACGCTTGATATGCTGGAAGAAACGCTGATCAACTATGACGGCACCTTGATTATTGTCTCCCATGACCGTGATTTTCTGGATCAAACGGTCACGCAAATTTTGGCCTTTGAAGGCGATGGCAATATAGAGCGCGTGATCGGCGGGTATTCTGATTATCTGGCCATGAAAGAACGTGGAGACTCTATAAAAGCGACTAAGTCGCAAAAAGAGACAAAAGAGGAGGCCGCACCGGAAAAGCCGAAGGTTCCTGCCAAAAAGCTCAGCTATAAGCTCCAGCGGGAACTCGATCAAATCCCCGCAAAAATAGAAGAGCTGGAAGCCGAAAAGGCAGAGCTTGGTGAAAAAATGGCCGATAGTGAATTTTATAACCGTGATCAGGAAGGCTTTTTTGCCGCTACTAAACGTCTGGAGCGGATTGACCAAAAGCTTGCTTTGTTGGAGGAGCGCTGGCTGGAATTGGAGGCTATGCGTGAAGAGCTCTAATTTCCGTTACGATCTTCCCGAAGAACTGATCGCCTATGAGCCTTGCGAACGCCGCAGCGCTAGCCGCTTACTGTGCCTTGACGCGGCAAGTGGTGGAGCAATTACGCACCGCAACTTTATCGATCTGCCTGATATTTTGCGCTCGGGTGATTTGCTGGTCTTTAATAATTCCAAAGTCGTGCCGGCCAAGCTCGAGGCGCGCCGTCACTCCGGCGGATATGCCAATATTTTGGTGGAGCGTATTTTAACTCCGCGCACGGCCTTGGCTTACGTGAAGGCAGGAAACTCTCCGCCCATTGGTGCGGGGATCAAGCTCTCCAATGGCTTGGATGTCTATGTGCGTGAGCGCCGCGAAAACTTCTTTATCCTAGAGCTGGAAGATGAGCAGGCAGATTGGAGCACTGTACTGGATCAAATCGGGCAAATGCCCTTGCCGCCTTATATCAAGCGCCAGTCCAGCCATGAAGATCGTGCGCGCTATCAGACGGTTTATGCCGAAAAAGATGGCTCGGTCGCGGCCCCAACTGCAGGGCTGCATTTCGATGATGAAATTCTTGCAGCACTTAGGGAAAAGGGCATAAATACAGCCTTTGTCACGCTGCATGTCGGCTCAGGAACTTTCATGCCGCTACGTAGCGAAAATGCATTGGAACACAAAATGCATGCGGAGCGTATCGAAATAACGCAATCTACATGCGACATTGTCAATAAAACACGGCAAAATGGTGGGCGTGTAATTGCGGTGGGTACAACCTCTTTGCGCTCGCTGGAAAGTGCGTGGCAGGGTGATCGTTTGGAGCCTTTTAATGACGAGAGTAATATTTTCATTACCCCCGGCTGCACGATTAAAAGCGCCGATGCGCTGATCACAAATTTCCATCTGCCGGAGACAACACTCATGATGCTGGTCTGTGCTTTTGCAGGCTACCGGAATGCCATGAGCGCTTATCAGGCCGCAATTGCAGAAAAATATCGCTTTTTCAGCTATGGTGATGCTATGTTCATCGCGAAAAACCCAACACCGGATAAACCGGAGGAATAAATGAGCAACAATCCCATTCCTGAATTAGAGCCCCCCAGCGGCGATAAGAAAGTTTTGCTGCATAGCTGCTGTGCGCCATGCTCGGGTGATCTGATGGAGCGCATGATCGAAAGCGGTGTCGATCTGACGATCTTTTTCTACAACCCCAATATCCACCCCAAAAAAGAATACGAGATCCGCAAGGCCGAAAATATCCGCTTTGCCGAAAAGCTTGGCATTGATTTCGTGGATGGGGATTATGACGTGCAAAACTGGTTTGCGCGCGCCAAGGGAATGGAGTTCGAGCCCGAGCGCGGTATCCGTTGCACCATGTGTTTTGATATGCGGTTCGAGCGCACAGCGCTCTATGCCTATGAGAACGGCTTTAAGACGATCACATCATCGCTGGGGATTTCACGCTGGAAAAATATGGATCAAATCAATGATTGCGGCGTGCGCGCAGCCAGCCATTATGACGGCGTGGAATACTGGACCTATAACTGGCGCAAGGGTGGTGGCGCTAATCGCATGTATGAAATTGCCAAACGTGAAGAGTTCTATAAGCAGGAATATTGCGGCTGTATCTATTCCTTACGTGACACCAACGACTGGCGCACCTCCAAAGGCCGCGAGAAAATCACCATTGGTGAAGAATATTATGAAGAACGCTTGACGGACGCTTCGGGGCAATCCGATAACAACGGCTAAACCCCATTTTACTCCTGCACGGGATGCACCGTAATCGCCATATTTTCTTGCATATGACCCGCTGGTGTCATAGCAACCTCTTCCATGTTGCGGAAAACAACAGAACCCTTGGGATCAACAATCTCCGCTTCCAGAACATAACTGACATCAGGATTAAGTTTGGCCTTATCGTATTGAAGCTTAAACGCCATTGGCGCGCTGATATTCTCCATGACTTCTTCGGCAATAACCCCCGTACTCGCAGTGCTATCAGCACTTGAAGCATCAAGTAATTTCAGATGAAGGGAAGAACCAGGCATAAGCATAACACGCTCACGATAGCCGACAATACCACTGATGACACCCGGATCAACACCGGAAGCCGGAGTGATTTCCTGCAGATCATCCGCCGTTAGGGGGCGGGCATCGGGAAACGAACTTGTGAGATCGATCGTTCTGTTGGGCTGTGCAACCATCAAAAGCGCCCCGAATCCGATAACAACG
>JBFHFW010000134.1:0-4214 GCA_041583395.1 Alphaproteobacteria bacterium | reverse complement strand
TCACACCTTAAATAGTTATTTCCAACGTAGCACAGGGTTACGAGCGGCTTTGACCTCGTCAACACGTTGACGCGGTGTGCTTTGCGGAAGCGCGTGATATTCATCACCCTTATCACCCGCTTTTGCGTCTGCCGCGATAGCCTTCATCACAGCAATAAGGCGATCCAGAGAATCCTTACTTTCTGTTTCTGTTGGCTCGATCAGCATTGTCCCTTGCAACACAAGCGGGAAATACACCGTCATCGGATGGAAGCCGTACTCGATCATTGCCTTGGCGATATCGAGCGTCGTAATGCCGCCCTCTTTTTGGTATTTATCGGTTAACAAGCATTCATGCATACATGGCCCTTCATAAGGGACATAGTAATCATCTTTCAACTGGCTCAAAATATAATTGGCATTAAGAACTGCATCTTCCGATACTTGCTTGAGGCCATCAGCGCCGTGGCTCATCATATAAGACAACGCGCGGACATGCATCCCGAACTGACCTTGATAGCCTTTGAGCTGCCCAAGCGTTGTAGGGCGGTCTTTTTCCCATTCCAGTGCGTATTTATCACCTTCTTTGATAACTGTCGGCACCGGCAAGTAAGGCGCAAGCTCTTCAGTCACACAGATTGGACCCGAACCGGGGCCACCGCCACCATGCGGGGTTGAGAACGTCTTGTGCAGATTGATATGCATCACATCCACACCGAAATCACCGGGGCGAACCTTACCGACCAGCGCATTAAAGTTCGCGCCATCACAGTAAAAATAACCGCCCGCTTTATGCAGGAGGTCAGCGATCGCATCAATATCACGCTCGAACAGGCCGCATGTATTGGGGTTGGTGACCATCATACCTGCCACTTCCGCGCCGTCTTCACTCTCGGCATAAAGTGCTTCTTTGAAAGCTTCCAGCGTGAGGCGACCAGTCGCACTAGTGGGGATATTACGGATTTTATAGCCGCAAATCACAGCTGTTGCAGGATTTGTCCCATGCGCACTATCGGGGATCAGGATCACATTTTTGTGCCCGTTGCCTTTTTGCTCATGCGCACGGCGGATCGTCATGATACCGGCCAGCTCACCATGCGCACCCGCGGCGGGAGAGAGACAAACACCAGGCAAATTGGTTAGCTCTGCCAACCAATTTTGCAATTCATGCATCAGCTTGAGCGCGCCTTGCACAGTTGAAGTGGGCTGCATGGGGTGAATAGCTGCAAAGCCGGGAAGGCGCGCCAGTTTTTCATTGAGGCGCGGATTATGCTTCATCGTACAAGAGCCCAGCGGGAATAAGCCATGATCAATGGAATAGTTCCATGTGCTCATCCGCACAAAATGGCGGAGCGCTTGGGGTTCCGAGACTTGGGGTAAGCCGATATCGCCACGCGCATCTTGCCCTGTACGCAGCGCCGTACCCTTTGGCGCAGGTAGATCGACACCGGAATGATCGGAGCGTTCTTTCTCCCAAAGAAGGTTTTCTTCGTAATGTAGGCCGCGGCTTTCATTTTCCATGTTACGCTCTTTCATGTCTTGAACAATTTTTAGATCTGCGCTCATGCCAAGGCCTCCTGCAATGCGGCGACCAGCGCCGTTATATCTTCGTCCTTGGTCATTTCCGTGGCGGCCAGTACAATTTTATTCCCGTCTGTCGGCAGACCGGCAATGATGCCTTGATCGGCAAGTTGATCAATCACCGCTTTAGCGGGCTTATTAATCTCGATCGTCAGCTCGTTAAAGAACGTCTCGTTAATGACTTTTATGCCTGCTACTGCGCCCAATGCGTCAGCGAGTTTACACGCCGCTTCATGGTTTAAGGTGGCCAAACGCTTGAAGCCGTCTTCGCCCAGCAAGCTCATATGCACGGTAAATGCCAGCGCACAGAGCCCTTGGTTGGTACAGATATTGGATGTGGCCTTATCGCGGCGGATATGTTGTTCGCGTGTGGAAAGTGTCAATACGAAAGAGCGCTTACCCTGTGCATCCTCTGTCATGCCGCATAGACGCCCGGGCATTTGCCGCAAATATTGCTCACGACAGGCAAAAAAGCCGAGATGGGGGCCACCAAAGGCCATGGGCAGGCCGATACTTTGTGCTTCACCGCAAACAATGTCGGCTGTTTCAGGAGCCGATAACAAGCCAAGAGACACAATCTCGTTCACCACAACAATCAACAAAGCACCGCTTTCATCGCAAGCTTTACGCCACGCATCATATTTTTCTGGATTGCCGTAGAAATCGGGAGACTGGATAATCACACAGGCTGTCTCTTCATCGGGCAGGGTATTTTCAACAATCTCGATATCGTTGAGATTACCCATATAAGAGCGCAAAACAGCCTCATAATCAGGGTGGGTTTTATTACCCAACACAATCTTTTTACGCTTGGACTTATGAATGCGCAGCGCCATGAGGGCTGCTTCTGTCATCGCTGTTGCGCCGTCATAAAGCGAGGCATTGGCGATTTCTTGCCCTGTGATTTGCGCAATAAAGGTCTGGAACTCGAATACGGCCTGCAAAGTGCCTTGCGCGATTTCAGGCTGATACGGCGTATAAGCTGTCAGGAACTCTGAACGCTGGATAATGTAATCTACGCTGGAGGGGATATGGTGATAATATGTCCCTGCACCCAAAAAGAACGGACCCTCAGGTGCAGCATGATTTTGGTTTGCCATGGTGCTAAGCACGCGCTCGACCTCAAGCTCACCCATATGATCGGGGAGGTCGGCTTTCCCGTCAATAAAGGCCGAGGCCGGAATATCACGGTAAAGTGCATCGACATTTGCTGCGCCAATGCTCTTAAGCATGGCCGCACGCGCATTTTTGGTTTGGGGGAGATAACGCATATGTTTTTAATCCAGTGTTCCTAAAAATTCATTGTAAGCCGCTTCGTCCATAAGCTCGGCCAACTGGCTGTCATCGCTCATTTTAATCTTGGCAATCCAGCCACCTTCGGCAACGGATTGTGTAATCAGATCCATATCACCTTCCATGTTGTCATTGGCTTCAACAACTTCACCATCAACGGGGCTGTAAACTTCTGCAGCCGTCTTCACAGACTCAACAACGGCAAAATCATCACCTTTGCTCACTGTTTTGCCGACTTCGGGAAGCTCGATAAAAACCAGATCACCGAGCGCTTCTTGCGCATATTTAGTGATGCCAACCCATGCTGTATCGCCCTCGACATAAATTGCTTCGTGATCATTTGTGTATTTAATTTCAGCCATATCTCTAATCCCTTTTACTGTTTAGCCGGTTTCTTCATTGATTTAGTTTTCGCCGCCATAAAGGGCAGCTGAACAATTTCTGCTTTGATATTGCGCCCGCGCACATTAATCAGAAGCGGCGTTCCAATCTTCGTCTTATCCGCAGGCACATAGCCCATACCGATACCGTGTTCAAGGATCGGTGAAAACCCACCCGAAGTGAGTGTCCCGATCGGCTGGTCATTCGCATCACGGATCTCTGCGCCCTCACGTGCCACGCCCTTTTCAAGCAGCTTAATCCCGACGCGTTTACGGCTTACGCCCTCGGCACGCTCTTTTAAAATACGCTCTTCACCGATAAAACCGGTGCGATTTTTGCCGATAATCCATGCGATATCTGCTTCCACAGGAGACGTTGTCTCATCGATATCATGCCCATAAAGCGGATAACCCATCTCGAGCCGCAAACTATCACGCGCCGCCAAACCAATCGGCAGGATTTCAGAATGGCTCAAGAGCTTTTCCCAATATTCGGCAGCCACTATGTTTGGCAAACTAACCTCGAACCCATCCTCACCGGTATAACCCAAACGACTGATGATAATTTCATTCCCGCAAGGCGCTATCACTTTGCGTGCTGTCATATAGCCTATATCATGCGCGTCATATTCAAAGACTTCATAAATCGCGCGTTCTGCCCAACGTCCCTGAATCGCAATAAGCGCATGGTTTTTAAGCTCTCTTATATGTGCGCCACCGGGAAGTTGCTTCTTCATCCACACAATGTCGTTTTCCTTGCAGGCTCCATTCACAACCGCATAAAACTCTTTTTCACCAAAGCGCGTGACGATTAAATCATCAATAATACCGCCTTCTTCATTCGTGAGAACAGTATATTGCGCACGCCCTTCTTTTTTATCGGCAAAGTTTGAGGGAGTAATGCGCTCAAGAAACTGGGCGGCTTGTTGCCCCTCGATCATGACTTGCCCCATATGCGAGACATCAAAAATTCCCGCATGT
>JBFHFW010000133.1:0-4227 GCA_041583395.1 Alphaproteobacteria bacterium | reverse complement strand
TTGTTCTTTCAGGAAGCGTGCCGTTCCACCCGTGGCGACCAGTTCAAAATCCATATTTTGTAAATCTTTGGCCAAGGGGAGAAGAGCCGTTTTATCCGCATCTTTCACAGATAAGAACACGCGCCCTGAACGCGGCAGAGCTGTCCGTGCGGCGAGCTGTGATTTGGCAATCGCGTGAGAGACATCCTTATCCAGTCCCATCACCTCGCCTGTGGATTTCATTTCCGGCCCCAGCAAGGGCTCAACACCGGAGAAACGATCAAACGGGAAGACGGGGGCTTTCACGGCAGAGTGATTAGGGCTCATCCCGTGGAGCATCCCTTTAAAGTCAGAGAGCTTTTCACCCGCCGCAATCCGTGCGGCCAATTTGGCAACGGGCACGCCCGTGGCTTTGGCAACAAAGGGCGCAGTACGTGAAGCGCGGGGGTTCACCTCGATAATATAGACATCCTGTTCACCGGTTTCTTCGTTATGGCGCGCGGCAAACTGGATATTCATCAGGCCTTTGACCTTAAGCGCTTTGGCAAGTTGTACCGTTTGTTTTTCAATCTCGCGCACGGTCTTATAGGGCAGGGAGTGCGGTGGCAGTACGCAGGCGCTATCACCGGAGTGAATGCCCGCTTCCTCGATATGCTCCATAATGCCCGCTACATAGACATCTTTGCCATCACACAGCGCATCAACATCAATCTCGATTGCGCTTTTGAGATAGCGATCCAGCAAAACAGGGCTGGCGTCCGAGGCCACAACCGCATTTTGGATATAGTCTTTGAGCTGATCCATATTGTGAACAATGCGCATCGCTGTGCCGCCCAAAACGTAAGAGGGGCGAATGACCAGCGGAAAGCCGATATTTTCAGCCATATCGATGGCCTCTTGGGCAGAGCTGGCAAGGCCGTTATCAGGTTGCAGCAATTTCAGCTTTTTGATTAGCTTTTGGAAGCGTTCACGGTCTTCGGCCAGATCAATAGCATCGGGATCGGTACCTAAGATCGGAATACCGGCTTCTTGTAGCGCATGGGAAAGCTTCAGCGGTGTTTGCCCGCCAAGCTGCACAATCACGCCCTTAACCTTGCCGCTTTTTTGCTCGGCGCGGATCAGCTCGAGTACATCTTCTTCGGTCAGGGGCTCGAAATACAGGCGATCAGAGGTGTCGTAATCCGTTGAAACTGTCTCGGGGTTGCAGTTCACCATGATGGTTTCATAACCGGCCTCGCGCAAGGCATAGGCCGCATGAACGCAGCAATAATCAAACTCGATCCCTTGGCCGATCCGGTTGGGGCCACCGCCCAGAATGACCACTTTTTCTTTTTCGGACGGATCAATCTCGCTCTCGGCGGGCTCAAGTCCATTGCCTTCGTAGCAGCCATACATATAAGGCGTGCTGGAAGCAATTTCCGCCGCGCATGTATCAACGCGCTTATAAACCGGATGTACATCATGCGTATGACGCGCTTTGCGCACGGCTTTTTCCTCGACATTTACAAGCTTGGCAAGCTGTGCATCGGAAAAGCCAAGTTTTTTCACATCCACCCAGCCTTGCGCGTTGATAGGAAGGCCTTTTTCTTTGATGGCGTTTTCAGCCTTCACAATATTTTCAATACGCTCCAGGAACCACAGATCAATGCGGCAAATATCATGGATGTCCTCAATGCTCATGCCTGCACGGATAGCTTGTGCAACATAAAGCAGGCGCTCGGGCGTCGGGCGTGCAATGGCGGCGCGGATGGCATCGCGGCAAATATCTTCATTATCCGAATCTGTGCCTGCAATCGGCGCCGGATCAAGTCCTGTCAGGCCTGTCTCAAGGGAGCGCAGAGCTTTTTGCAGGCTTTCCTCGAAATTGCGCCCGATGGACATGGCTTCACCCACGGATTTCATGGCTGTCGTTAAAGTATTGTTTGAGCCTTTGAATTTTTCGAACGCAAAGCGTGGGATCTTTGTGACAACGTAGTCAATGGTCGGCTCGAAAGAGGCAGGCGTCTTGCCGCCCGTGATATCGTTATCCAGCTCATCAAGCGTATAGCCAACAGCCAGTTTGGCGGCAATCTTGGCAATTGGGAATCCTGTTGCTTTGGATGCTAATGCGCTTGAACGCGATACACGCGGGTTCATTTCAATCACAACCATGCGCCCATCGGCGGGGTTCAGGCCAAACTGCACATTTGATCCGCCTGTTTCTACACCAATTTCACGCAGCACAGCAAGCGAGGCATTACGCATGATCTGGTATTCTTTGTCTGTCAGCGTGAGTGCAGGGGCGACAGTAATAGAGTCGCCTGTATGCACACCCATCGGATCAACATTTTCGATGGAACAAATAATGATGCAGTTGTCGTTTTTATCGCGCACAACCTCCATCTCGTATTCTTTCCAACCCAAAAGGCTTTCATCGATGAGGACTTCTGTCGTAGGAGAGGCATCAAGGCCTTCGGCGACAATGCGTTCAAATTCCTCTTTATTATAGGCCACACCGCCACCTGTGCCGCCCATGGTGAAGGATGGGCGGATAATGGCAGGCAGACCAAGTCTGCTTAAAACCTCACGGGCTTCTTCAAGGCTGTGCGCTACGTCGGAGCGCGGGCTCTCAAGGCCGATATTTTCCATGGCGATTTTAAATTTATCGCGGTCTTCGGCTTTCTCGATGGCTTCTTTTGTGGCACCAATCAGTTCAATGCCAAGGCGCTCTAACGTACCGTCTTCATCCAAAGCAAGCGCTGTATTGAGCGCTGTCTGTCCGCCCATAGTCGGGAGGAGGGCATCAGGTCTTTCTTTCTCCAAAATTTTCGCAACCACATGCGGTGTAATTGGCTCGATATAAGTCGCATCCGCCATGTTAGGATCCGTCATGATCGTCGCAGGGTTCGAGTTAATGAGGATAATGCGGTAGCCTTCTTCGCGCAGGGCTTTACAAGCTTGTGTGCCGGAATAATCAAACTCACAAGCTTGCCCAATAATGATGGGGCCTGCACCGATAATGGCGATGGATTTTATATCAGTTCTTTTTGGCATGATTTAAGCAGCTTTCTTCATATTCTCAACAAAACGTTCAAACAGGTAATAACTATCCGTTGGTCCCGGTGAGGCTTCGGGGTGGTACTGGACGGAAAAGACGGGTTTGTTGATGGCACGAATGCCTTCATTTGATCCGTCAAACAGGCTGATATGAGAGGCCACAACCCCATCAGGCAAGCTCTCTTCCAGCACTTCAAATCCATGATTTTGGGATGTGATCTCGACTTTTCCTGTCAGCAAATCTTTTACAGGCTGGTTCGCGCCACGATGTCCTAAATGCATTTTACGGGTTTTTGCGCCAAGCGCCAATGCGAGGAGCTGGTGCCCCAGACAAATCCCGAAAAGCGGCAGCCCTGCTTTGATGATCTCCTGGATCATGGGCACAGCATATTCACCTGTAGCGGCAGGGTCTCCGGGGCCATTGGAGAGGAAAACACCATCGGGTTTATATGCCATGATATCCTCAGCCGTTGCCGTGGCAGGGACAACAGTAACATCACATCCAACAGAGGCCAGACAGCGCAGAATATTGCGTTTAGCACCAAAATCAACAGCAACCACTTTATATTTAGGATTATCTTGTGTGGCGTAACCGGTTTCGCGCTCCCACAGGCTTTGATTCCATTGATAAGCCTCTTTACATGTTACGTCTTTGGCCAAGTCCATGCCCTCAAGTCCAGCCCAAGCAGCGGCCTCGGCTTTAAGAGCGTCCAGATCAAACTCTCCCTCGGGATCATAAGCAATCACACCATTGGGAGCGCCTTGATCACGGATATGGCGTGTGAGTGCGCGCGTATCAATACCGCAAATACCGGGCAAGCCTTTTTCTTTTAACCATGCATCAAAATGCTGCCCCGAGCGCCAGTTCGATGGTGTTGTAATATCCTCACGCACGATAATGCCGCGTGTGGCAATCTCGCCGGTTTCATTATCTTCATCATTTGTGCCGACATTGCCGATATGGGGGAATGTAAAAGTAATGATTTGTCCGGCAAAGCTCGGGTCGGTGATTGTCTCTTGATAGCCGGTGATGCCGGTATTAAAGCAAATCTCGCCGACAGCCTTGGCTGGTGCACCAAATCCGGTTCCCCAAATGATTGTT
Source organism: Alphaproteobacteria bacterium (assembly GCA_041583395.1). Taxonomy (GTDB): domain Bacteria; phylum Pseudomonadota; class Alphaproteobacteria; order Micavibrionales; family Micavibrionaceae; genus UBA6929. The sequence continues at coordinate 110 of JBFHFW010000133.1, read as the reverse complement.
CCGTCCGCAAAAACAATAACGCCCGTTGCATTTTCGGGGCGTTTTGGGGTAGAAGTTTTAGTCATGATCATTAGTCTTTCTAGTAAGGGCTACTAGAAAAAGACTTAGTA